>NZ_CP089518.1:0-7500 GCF_025917685.1 Bacillus cereus
TAAAATACGTTTCGTATAAATATGCATTTAAAATACTTATTGGTTGTACAATTGTTGCGCAACCTTATTCTTTTACCATCTTTGTAAAGGAGGGACACCTTTGGAAAATATCTCTGATTTATGGAATAGTGCCTTGAAAGAATTAGAAAAAAAGGTAAGCAAGCCAAGTTATGAAACATGGTTAAAATCAACAACCGCTCATAACTTGAAAAAAGATGTATTAACTATTACAGCTCCAAATGAATTTGCTCGTGACTGGCTAGAATCCCATTATTCGGAACTAATCTCCGAAACACTTTATGATTTAACAGGGGCAAAACTAGCTATTCGTTTTATTATTCCCCAAAGTCAGGCGGAAGAGGATATAGATCTCCCTTCTGTTAAAAAAAATCGAGCACAAGACGATTCTACTCATTTACCACAGAGCATGTTAAATCCAAAATATACATTTGATACATTTGTTATTGGCTCTGGTAATCGTTTTGCACATGCTGCTTCTTTAGCTGTAGCTGAGGCGCCAGCTAAAGCTTATAATCCGCTCTTTATTTATGGGGGCGTTGGACTTGGAAAAACACATTTAATGCACGCAATTGGGCATTATGTAATTGAACACAACCCGAATGCAAAAGTTGTATATTTATCATCTGAAAAATTCACAAATGAATTCATTAACTCAATTCGTGATAATAAAGCTGTCGATTTTCGTAATAAATATCGTAATGTAGATGTCTTATTGATAGATGATATTCAATTTCTTGCTGGAAAAGAACAAACACAGGAAGAGTTTTTCCACACATTTAATGCGTTACATGAAGAAAGTAAACAAATTGTGATTTCAAGTGATAGACCACCAAAAGAAATCCCAACTTTAGAAGATCGCCTTCGTTCTCGCTTTGAATGGGGTTTAATTACGGATATTACGCCACCAGATTTAGAAACTAGAATTGCAATTTTACGTAAAAAAGCAAAAGCAGAAGGCCTTGATATACCGAATGAGGTTATGCTTTATATTGCAAATCAGATCGATTCTAACATTCGTGAGTTAGAAGGTGCTCTTATTCGAGTTGTAGCTTATTCATCTTTAATTAATAAAGATATTAATGCTGATTTAGCAGCTGAAGCACTTAAAGATATTATTCCAAACTCTATACCTAGAATTATTTCTATTTCTGATATTCAAAAGGCCGTTGGGGGCGTCTATCAAGTAAAATTAGAAGATTTCAAAGCAAAAAAACGTACAAAATCCGTTGCATTCCCTCGCCAAATTGCAATGTATTTATCACGTGAACTTACGGACTCATCTTTGCCAAAAATAGGTGAAGAATTTGGTGGCCGCGATCATACAACAGTAATCCATGCTCACGAAAAAATTTCGAAGCTATTAAAAACGGATACTCAATTACAAAAACACGTCGAAGAAATTAATGATATTTTAAAGTAGTAGTAGCTGAATAGTGTGAATAACTTACCTTATTTTACGCACAGTCTATCCACATGTAGATAGACTGTTTTTACATCTTTAAATGGGGTTATCCACATATCCACAAGCCCTATTACTATTACTACTATTTTTTTATCTTTATTAAATAAATAAAATCTTATACTTACCGGAGGTTTTTCGTTATGCGTTTTACAATACAAAAAGACTATCTTGTAAGAGGTGTACAAGATGTAATGAAGGCAGTTTCTTCTCGTACAACAATTCCAATTCTTACAGGAATTAAGGTTGTAGCAACTGAAGAAGGAGTTACTTTAACAGGTAGCGATGCAGATATCTCTATCGAATCATTTATCCCAGTCGAAGATGCTGGAAAAGAAGTTGTTGAAATTGAACAATCAGGAAGTATTGTTTTACAAGCAAAATACTTTAGTGAGATCGTAAAAAAATTACCTAAAGAAATTGTTGAAATTTCTGTGGAAAATCATTTTATGACAAAAATAAAATCTGGAAAATCAGAGTTTAATTTAAATGGTTTAGATTCAGCTGAATATCCGTTACTACCTCAGATTGAAGAACATCATGTATTTAAGATTCCAACAGATTTACTTAAACATATGATTAGGCAAACAGTATTTGCAGTTTCAACTTCTGAAACAAGGCCCATCTTGACAGGTGTAAACTGGAAAGTATATAACAGCGAGTTAACTTGCATTGCAACAGATAGTCACAGACTAGCGCTTCGTAAAGCAAAAATTGAAGGGCATAATATTGCTGATGAATTTCAAGCCAATGTCGTTATTCCTGGTAAGAGCTTAAATGAATTAAGTAAAATCCTAGATGAATCTGAAGAAATGGTAGATATCGTTATTACGGAGTATCAAGTATTATTCCGTACAAAACATTTATTATTCTTCTCGAGATTGTTAGAAGGTAACTACCCAGATACAACACGTTTAATTCCAGCCGAGAGTAAGACAGATATTTTTGTGAATACAAAAGAATTTTTACAAGCAATTGATCGTGCTTCGCTATTAGCAAGAGATGGTCGTAACAATGTTGTTAAATTATCGACATTAGAACAACAAATGCTTGAGATTTCTTCAAATTCACCAGAAATCGGAAAAGTAGTAGAAGAAGTTCAATGTGAAAACGTAGATGGAGAAGAATTAAAAATATCTTTTAGTGCAAAATATATGATGGACGCATTAAAAGCTTTAGATAGTACAGAAATTAAAATTAGCTTTACTGGGGCGATGAGGCCGTTTTTGATTCGTACAGTGAATGATGATTCCATCATCCAATTAATTTTACCGGTACGTACTTACTAAGTAAGGGTTGAGGGTTGCTAGTTTAAAGGTACTAGTGACCCTTATTTGATTTTAGGGTATTGCTTTCCTAATGCTAGTTTATTTAGTACAATGAAAGAATGAACACTTTCAGAAAGTGAGCGATTTTTATGAAAAGTATTAAAATTTCAACAGAATACATTACACTAGGACAATTTTTAAAGCTAGCCGATGTAATTGATACGGGCGGGGCTGTGAAATGGTTCTTACAAGAATATGAAGTGTACGTGAATCAAGAACTTGAGAATAGAAGAGGTCGCAAGTTATATGCGAATGATATTATTGAAATTCCGGGAAGTGGAACTTTCCAAGTTCAGGCATAAAGGGGGATCCCTTTGTTTATTACAGAAATACAATTAAAAAACTATCGCAATTATGAAAAATTAGAGCTCTCCTTTGAGGACAAGGTCAATGTAATTATTGGTGAAAATGCACAAGGGAAAACAAATTTGATGGAAGCCATTTATGTATTAGCGATGGCGAAATCTCATAGAACCTCTAATGATCGTGAGCTTATTCGATGGGATGAGGATTACGGTCAAATCAAAGGTAGATTACAAAAAAGAAATAGTTCTTTGTCTTTAGAATTAAATATTTCCAAAAAAGGTAAAAAGGCAAAGCTAAATCAACTTGAACAACAAAAGTTAAGCCAATACATTGGTGAAATGAACGTTGTGATGTTTGCCCCAGAAGATTTAAATCTTGTAAAAGGAAGCCCTCAAGTAAGAAGACGCTTTTTAGATATGGAACTAGGACAAATAGCGCCCATTTATTTGTATGAACTAAGCCAATATCAAAAAGTGCTCACGCAACGAAATCACTTGCTTAAAAAGATGCAAGGGAATAGTAAAAATGAGGAAACGATGTTGGATGTATTTACACTTCAACTCATTGAGCATGGTGCAAAAATATTGCGAAAACGTTTTGAGTTTTTGAATTTACTACAAGAATGGGCTGCGCCGATACATCGCGGGATTAGCAGGGGATTAGAGGAATTAGAAATCGTCTATAAACCAAGCCTAGATGTATCAGAATCAATGGATTTGTCGAAAATAAAAGAAGTATACTATGAAAGTTTTCAATCTGTGAAACAACGTGAAATTTTCCGTGGTACAACTTTAATTGGTCCTCATCGTGATGATTTACAATTCTTCGTTAATAGTAAAAATGTTCAAGTCTTTGGTTCGCAAGGACAACAACGAACGACCGCACTGTCCCTAAAATTAGCTGAAATTGAATTGATTTACTCAGAAGTTAAGGAATATCCTATTCTTTTATTGGATGATGTATTATCAGAATTAGATGATTATCGTCAATCACATCTGTTAAATACAATTCAAGGAAAAGTGCAAACATTTGTGACAACGACGAGTGTCGACGGAATTGAACACGAAACATTAAAAGAAGCGAAAACAATTCATGTAATGAACGGCACGGTAGATTGTGAAATGGACAGGGCATAATCCCTGTTTAAATGGAAAAGTAGGTGATCTTTGTGTCAATGGAACAAAAGCAAATGCAAGAAAATGCATATGATGAAAGTCAGATACAGGTACTTGAAGGACTAGAGGCAGTTCGGAAACGTCCGGGTATGTACATTGGTACTACAAGTGGAAAAGGACTTCACCACCTTGTATGGGAGATTGTCGATAATAGTATCGATGAAGCCTTAGCGGGGTATTGCGATGAAATCAACGTTAGTATTGAAGAAGATAATAGTATTCTTGTAACGGATAATGGACGTGGTATTCCAGTTGGTATACAAGAAAAAATGGGACGCCCTGCAGTAGAAGTTATCATGACTGTCCTTCACGCTGGAGGTAAATTTGGCGGTGGCGGTTATAAGGTTTCTGGTGGTTTGCATGGTGTTGGTGCATCTGTTGTAAATGCCTTATCAACAGAACTAGAAGTATTTGTACATCGTGATGGGAAAATCCATTACCAAAAGTATGAGAGAGGTATTCCAGTTGCAGATTTAAAAGTCATCGGTGATACAGATAAAACTGGAACAATAACTCGCTTTAAGCCGGACCCAGAGATTTTTAAAGAGACGACAGAATATGAATTTGATACGTTAGCGACTCGTATGCGTGAGTTGGCATTTTTAAATCGTAATATTAAATTAACAATTGAAGATAAGCGTGAACATAAGCAAAAGAAAGAGTTTCACTATGAAGGTGGAATTAAATCGTATGTTGAACATTTAAATCGTTCAAAACAACCAATTCATGAAGAACCTGTATATGTAGAAGGTTCAAAAGATGGTATTCAGGTTGAAGTTGCACTTCAATATAACGAAGGATATACAAATCATATTTACTCATTTACAAATAATATTCATACGTATGAAGGTGGTACACATGAGGTAGGATTTAAAACTGCCCTAACACGTGTGATCAACGATTATGGTCGTAAAAATAATATTTTAAAAGATGCGGATAGTAATTTAACTGGTGAAGATGTTCGTGAAGGTTTAACAGCGATTGTGTCAATTAAACATCCGAATCCACAATTCGAAGGACAAACGAAGACGAAACTTGGAAATAGTGAAGCAAGAACAATTACAGAGTCAGTATTCTCAGAGGCATTTGAAAAGTTCTTACTGGAAAATCCCAATGTTGCACGTAAAATTATAGATAAAGGGACGATGGCAGCGCGTGCACGTGTAGCAGCTAAAAAGGCTCGTGAGTTAACTCGCCGAAAGAGTGCTTTAGAAGTTTCAAGTTTACCAGGGAAATTGGCAGACTGCTCTTCTAAAGATCCAGCAATTAGTGAAATTTATATCGTAGAGGGTGACTCTGCGGGTGGATCTGCAAAACAAGGGCGCGATCGTCATTTCCAAGCAATTTTACCGTTGAAGGGTAAAATTATTAATGTTGAAAAGGCACGCTTAGATAAGATTTTATCAAATGATGAAGTTCGTACAATTATTACGGCGATCGGTACAAATATCGGCGGAGACTTCGATATTGAGAAAGCACGCTATCATAAAGTTATTATTATGACCGATGCCGATGTTGATGGTGCACATATTCGTACCCTATTATTAACGTTCTTCTATCGTTATATGCGTCAAATAATTGAGTGTGGATATATATATATCGCACAGCCGCCTTTGTTTAAAGTACAACAAGGTAAGAAAATTCAATATGCTTACAACGATAAGGAACTTGAAAAAATCTTAGCGGAATTACCAGCTCAACCTAAGCCAGGGATTCAGCGTTATAAAGGTCTAGGGGAAATGAATCCAACTCAGTTATGGGAGACGACAATGGACCCGGAAGTACGTTCATTACTTCAAGTTTCTCTTCAAGATGCAATTGAAGCAGATGAAACATTTGAAATTTTAATGGGAGATAAAGTAGAGCCACGTCGTAACTTTATCCAAGAAAATGCAAAATACGTGAAAAACCTTGATATTTAAATGAGTAATGACAGGAATCTAAGTATTCCTGTCTTCTACATATAAATCAATGTATGTGTAACGGAAATGTAAGAGGAGGTGCTCGTTGATGTCAGACAATCAACAACAAGCACGAATTCGAGAAATTAATATTAGTCATGAAATGCGTACCTCGTTTTTAGATTACGCAATGAGTGTTATCGTATCTCGTGCATTACCAGATGTTCGTGATGGATTAAAACCTGTGCATCGTAGGGTTTTGTATGCGATGAATGATTTAGGGATTACAGCTGATAAAGCGTATAAGAAATCAGCGCGTATTGTCGGTGAAGTAATCGGTAAGTATCACCCGCACGGTGATTCAGCTGTTTACGAGACGATGGTACGTATGGCGCAAGATTTTAGTCAACGTTATATGCTTGTTGATGGGCATGGTAACTTTGGTTCTGTTGATGGTGATTCGGCAGCAGCAATGCGTTATACAGAAGCAAGAATGTCTAAGATTTCTATGGAATTAATACGTGATATTTCAAAAAATACGATTGATTATCAAGATAACTATGATGGTTCTGAAAGAGAGCCAATTGTATTGCCAGCGCGTTTCCCTAATTTATTAGTGAATGGTACGACGGGTATTGCAGTTGGTATGGCAACAAACATTCCGCCGCATCAACTTGGTGAAGTAATTGATGGCGTATTGGCGCTAAGCCATAATCCCGACATTACTATTGCGGAATTAATGGAGTTTATTCCGGGACCAGATTTTCCAACAGCAGGTTTAATTTTGGGACGAAGTGGGATTCGAAGAGCGTATGAAACAGGTAGAGGCTCTATTATGCTCCGAGCTAAAGTTGAAATTGAAGAGAAGTCAAATGGTAAACAATCTATTCTCGTAACTGAACTACCTTATCAAGTTAATAAGGCGCGATTAATTGAAAAAATTGCAGAATTAGTTCGTGATAAGAAAATTGAAGGTATTACGGATTTACGTGATGAGTCAGATCGAAACGGTATGCGTATTGTTATGGAAGTACGTCGTGATGCAAATGCTAATGTACTATTAAATAATCTATATAAACATACAGCACTTCAAACAAGTTTCGGTATTAATATGTTGTCTCTTGTAAATGGAGAGCCACAAGTATTGAATTTAAAACAAAATTTATATCATTACTTGGAGCATCAAAAGGTAGTAATTCGTCGACGTACTGCTTATGAATTAGAAAAAGCAGAGGCGCGTGCTCATATTTTAGAAGGATTACGTATTGCTCTAGATCATCTCGATGAAGTTATTACGTTAATCCGTAGTT
>NZ_CP089518.1:12500-27500 GCF_025917685.1 Bacillus cereus
TGAGCTGTGATGGGGAAGCTCCTTATGGAGCGAAGTCTTTGATTCCCCGCTGCCAAGAAAAGCTTCTAGCGAGATAAAAGGTGCCTGTACCGCAAACCGACACAGGTAGGCGAGGAGAGAATCCTAAGGTGTGCGAGAGAACTCTGGTTAAGGAACTCGGCAAAATGACCCCGTAACTTCGGGAGAAGGGGTGCTTTCTTAACGGAAAGCCGCAGTGAATAGGCCCAAGCGACTGTTTAGCAAAAACACAGGTCTCTGCGAAGCCGTAAGGCGAAGTATAGGGGCTGACACCTGCCCGGTGCTGGAAGGTTAAGGAGAGGGGTTAGCGTAAGCGAAGCTCTGAACTGAAGCCCCAGTAAACGGCGGCCGTAACTATAACGGTCCTAAGGTAGCGAAATTCCTTGTCGGGTAAGTTCCGACCCGCACGAAAGGTGTAACGATTTGGGCACTGTCTCAACCAGAGACTCGGTGAAATTATAGTACCTGTGAAGATGCAGGTTACCCGCGACAGGACGGAAAGACCCCGTGGAGCTTTACTGTAGCCTGATATTGAATTTTGGTACAGTTTGTACAGGATAGGCGGGAGCCATTGAAACCGGAGCGCTAGCTTCGGTGGAGGCGCTGGTGGGATACCGCCCTGACTGTATTGAAATTCTAACCTACGGGTCTTATCGACCCGGGAGACAGTGTCAGGTGGGCAGTTTGACTGGGGCGGTCGCCTCCTAAAGTGTAACGGAGGCGCCCAAAGGTTCCCTCAGAATGGTTGGAAATCATTCGTAGAGTGCAAAGGCATAAGGGAGCTTGACTGCGAGACCTACAAGTCGAGCAGGGACGAAAGTCGGGCTTAGTGATCCGGTGGTTCCGCATGGAAGGGCCATCGCTCAACGGATAAAAGCTACCCCGGGGATAACAGGCTTATCTCCCCCAAGAGTCCACATCGACGGGGAGGTTTGGCACCTCGATGTCGGCTCATCGCATCCTGGGGCTGTAGTCGGTCCCAAGGGTTGGGCTGTTCGCCCATTAAAGCGGTACGCGAGCTGGGTTCAGAACGTCGTGAGACAGTTCGGTCCCTATCCGTCGTGGGCGTAGGAAATTTGAGAGGAGCTGTCCTTAGTACGAGAGGACCGGGATGGACGCACCGCTGGTGTACCAGTTGTTCTGCCAAGGGCATAGCTGGGTAGCTATGTGCGGAAGGGATAAGTGCTGAAAGCATCTAAGCATGAAGCCCCCCTCAAGATGAGATTTCCCATAGCGTAAGCTAGTAAGATCCCTGAAAGATGATCAGGTTGATAGGTTCGAGGTGGAAGCATGGTGACATGTGGAGCTGACGAATACTAATAGATCGAGGACTTAACCATATAATATGTAGCAATGTTATCTAGTTTTGAAGGAATATGCCTTCATAGTTTGGTGATGATGGCAGAGAGGTCACACCCGTTCCCATACCGAACACGGAAGTTAAGCTCTCTAGCGCCGATGGTAGTTGGGACCTTGTCCCTGTGAGAGTAGGACGTCGCCAAGCAACTAAAAACACAAGTCTTTTGACTTGTGTTTTTTTATTTCCCATGGAATAGGCTGGATTCTGTTAGTAAAAATGCTGAAATATAATACGGGATTTTTTGAGCCGAAATATTGAGAAACTGATAAATGAATGGATAATCTTCAGAACTGTAACTTCCAAGCAAGTCATACCACCAATCTGTTTCATATCTGGAGATCATGCTTAAATTATAGAGCAATAAGTAATGAACAAGGAGCTCAGGTAATACTGGCTTAGGATTTCTAGGATCGGTCGTAAGTGGTAAATAATAAGTATCAGTAAGATGTTCGTAGTATAAAGGGGTACTATACATAGGATTCCATGATTGAGTAGGTGCTGTAAAAAGCATAGTAGACTCATTAGTTTTCCCAGGTGCATGTTGTATTGATAAATGCTTACAAGTTGTTTCGATGTAACGAGAAAACCGCTCTTTAGTCATATGCAGTCGATCTAGTATGTTGGCTGAAAAGGAGAGCTCATTTTTAGTTGGTGAATCAATCTTATATAATGTTGTTCCTTTTTGGCTATAGCGAAATAAATTTTGTAATTCAGGAATTTTTCCCATTAGTTCTAGCATATTAAACTTTTCTGCTTCTAAGTGTTTCATGTGAAACAGTTGTTCTGCAGCATGAGAAAACAATCCATTTTTCTGTATTTTTACCTCGTCTTCTAAAAATTGATACCCTTGTTTTTTTCTTTTACGTGTTGTAACTCCATGCGCTAAAACGGTTGTTGATTCGGGATAGTTCGGATCAATCGTTAGTAAGCAAGCCTTAAACAGTTGACTAATCCCATAAAACAACAACATTGGCTGAATGGAAAATGGAGCTGTCTTATATAATTCATAATAATTTTTACCGTGTTCTAAGTAATAAATAAATGGATAACAATTTTCAAAACTTTTTTTTTCGGCATCTTGAATTGAGGATTTTTCATAACAACGGGCAAGATAATATTGTACATTTTGAGATGAAAAGAAGAAACTTAATTGCTGCCAAGTACAATGTGTTTGATGCATATATTACGCTCCTTTTATTGTCTAAAAATTCTAACATATATATACGTCCTTGACAGTATTTTAACCAATTGATAAGCTACTAATAATAATTTCTGGTATCATGGGGGGAACAATTATGTGGGAATCTAAATTTGTTAAAGAAGGTTTGACTTTTGATGATGTATTACTTGTACCAGCAAGGTCAGATATATTACCAAGAGAAGTAAGTGTTAAAACAGTTTTATCTGAAAGCTTACAGCTAAACATCCCGTTAATTAGTGCAGGAATGGATACAGTAACAGAAGCTGATATGGCCATTGCAATGGCTCGCCAAGGCGGTTTAGGAATTATTCATAAGAATATGTCTATTGAACAACAAGCAGAGCAGGTTGATAAGGTAAAACGCTCTGAAAGCGGCGTTATTTCAGATCCTTTCTTTTTAACTCCAGAACATCAAGTATACGATGCAGAACATCTTATGGGGAAATATCGTATTTCAGGTGTGCCAGTTGTAAATAATTTAGATGAGCGAAAATTAGTTGGTATTATTACAAACCGTGATATGCGTTTCATCCAAGACTACTCAATCAAAATTTCTGACGTAATGACAAAAGAACAGTTAATTACAGCTCCAGTTGGTACTACACTGGAAGAAGCTGAAAAGATCCTACAAAAGTATAAAATTGAAAAGCTCCCTCTTGTTGATAATAACGGTGTATTACAAGGGCTTATTACAATAAAAGATATTGAAAAAGTAATTGAATTCCCAAACTCTGCAAAAGATAAGCAAGGACGCTTATTAGTTGGAGCAGCAGTTGGTGTAACAGCGGATGCTATGCTTCGTATTGACGCATTAGTAAAAGCAAGCGTAGATGCAATTGTACTTGATACAGCTCATGGACATTCTCACGGTGTTATTGAAAAAGTAAAAGAAGTTCGTGCGAAATATCCATCATTAAACATTATCGCTGGAAATGTTGCTACAGCTGAAGCAACAAAAGCATTAATTGAAGCTGGTGCAAACGTTGTTAAAGTTGGTATTGGACCAGGTTCTATTTGTACAACACGCGTTGTAGCTGGCGTTGGTGTACCACAATTAACAGCAGTTTATGATTGTGCGACTGAAGCTCGTAAACACGGCATTCCAGTTATTGCAGATGGCGGTGTTAAGTACTCTGGTGATATGGTTAAAGCTTTAGCGGCAGGAGCACATGTTGTTATGTTAGGTAGTATGTTTGCTGGTGTAGCTGAAAGCCCTGGAGAAACTGAAATTTACCAAGGTCGTCAATTTAAAGTATACCGTGGAATGGGTTCTGTTGGAGCAATGGAAAAAGGAAGTAAAGATCGTTACTTCCAAGAAGGAAACAAAAAACTTGTTCCAGAAGGTATTGAAGGACGAGTACCATATAAAGGACCTTTAGCAGATACAGTTCATCAATTAGTTGGTGGATTACGTGCAGGTATGGGATACTGCGGAGCACAAGATTTAGAATTCTTACGTGAGAATGCGCAATTTATTCGTATGTCGGGTGCTGGTTTACGTGAAAGCCATCCTCACCATGTGCAGATTACAAAAGAGGCTCCAAACTACTCATTATAATGTCTTATATGTAAATAGACGGAGATTTGATATCTCTGTCTATTTTTTTTTGATTATGTTAGAATAACGGTTATGTGAGTACATAGATATTGGGGGTAGCAAAAGTGAAAGGTATGTTTTGCAAAAGATTCATTGCGTTGGTAACAGTGCTTACAATAGCTTGTAGCATGCTTGTACCATATAGCAATGCATCAGCAGAAACAGGAGCCGCTTTAAACATTGAAGCAGGTGCGGCAATTTTAGTAGAAGCGAATTCTGGGAAGATTTTATATCAAAAAAATGCAGATGAGTTATTATCAATTGCTAGTATGACAAAAATGATGAGTGAATACCTAGTGAACGAGGCAGTTGCGAAAGGGAAACTAAAATGGGATCAAAAAGTTAAGGTTTCTGAATATGCGTATAACATTTCGCAAGATCGTTCATTATCGAATGTGCCTCTACGAAACGGTGAGTCTTATACAGTAAAAGAGTTATACGAAGCAATGGCAATTTATTCTGCTAATGGTGCAACAATAGCGCTAGCTGAAGCGGTTGCTGGAAAAGAAGTAGAATTTGTAAAAATGATGAATGATAAATCGAAAGAGTTTGGATTAAAAAATTATAAGTTTGTAAATTCTACAGGCTTAACGAACAAAGATTTAAAGGGACACCATCCTGAAGGGACAACTCCGGATGAAGAAAATAAAATGTCTGCGAGAGATGTAGCAATTCTAGCACAACGTCTTATTCAAGATTTCCCTAAAACATTAGACATAGCAAAAATTTCAAAAAAAGTATTCCGTGAAGGTACTCCGGATCGAATCGAAATGTCTAACTGGAACTGGATGTTAAAAGGGCTAATTAAGGAATATGAAGGCGTAGATGGCCTGAAAACAGGATCAACTCCAGAAGCAGGAGATTGTTTCACTGGTACGATTGAAAGAAATGGTATGCGTTTCATTTCTGTAGTTATTAAAACAAACTCTCATACAGCAAGATTTGATGAGACAAAGAAATTATATGATTATGGATTTGCTAATTTTGAAATGAAGAAAATGTATGAAAAAGGTTCTTCGGTCAAAGGAAAAGAAACAGTAAGAGTAGAAAATGCGAAAGATAAAGATGTAGCAGTTCAAATGAAACAAGCTGTTTCACTTCCAGTACCAAAAGGAAGTAAAGATGTTTATAAAACAGAATTTAAAGAAGGAAATAAGGGACAAGAAGCACCTATTAAAAAGGGAGGTTCACTTGGCCAAATGGTAATAACGCCGAAAGATGGTAATGATCCTGGATTTTTATCAGGAAAATCACTGCAAGTTGACCTTGTAACAAAATCTGAAGTAGAAGAAGCAGGTTGGTTTACACGTTCTATGCGCGGAATTGGTTCTTTCTTTGGTGGTATGTGGAATAGTGCTGTTGATACAGTAAAAGGTTGGTTTTAAAAGCTCCTCATTGTAGGAGCTTTTTCTTATTCCTATTTTTCATACCGACTTTATGAAAAAGTAGTGGACAAGCATCAGATAGTTAATGGTAGAATGTAAGAGTATTCTTAATTTTCTTCTTTAACGGGGAAAGCAATTCACCTAGGGGGGTTTTTGTACATGACAAATGTAACAGGGACAGAACGTGTAAAACGTGGAATGGCAGAAATGCAAAAAGGCGGCGTTATTATGGACGTAATTAACGCTGAGCAAGCAAGGATTGCAGAAGAGGCGGGCGCAGTTGCTGTTATGGCATTAGAGCGTGTACCTGCAGATATTCGTGCAGCAGGTGGCGTTTCTCGTATGGCAGATCCAACAATTGTTGAAGAAGTTATGGGTGCTGTGTCAATTCCGGTTATGGCAAAATGCCGTATCGGTCACCTTGTAGAAGCACGTGTATTAGAATCATTAGGGGTAGACTATATCGATGAGAGTGAAGTATTAACTCCTGCTGATGAAGTGTACCATTTAAATAAACGTGATTACACAGTTCCGTTTGTATGTGGTTGCCGTGATATCGGAGAAGCTGCACGTCGTATTGCAGAAGGTGCATCTATGCTTCGTACAAAAGGTGAGCCAGGAACAGGAAACATTGTAGAGGCAGTGCGTCATATGCGCCAAGTCAATGCAGAAATCCGTCAAGTTGCAAGTCTACGTGAAGATGAGTTAATGACATATGCAAAAAATACTGGTGCTCCTTATGAAGTACTACTTGAAATTAAACGCCTTGGTCGCTTACCAGTTGTAAACTTTGCAGCAGGTGGTGTAGCAACACCAGCAGATGCAGCGTTAATGATGCAACTTGGTGCTGATGGTGTATTCGTTGGATCTGGTATCTTCAAATCAGAGAACCCAGAGAAATTTGCACGTGCAATCGTTGAAGCAACGACTCACTATGAAGATTATGAACTAATTGCAAGCCTTTCTAAAGGATTAGGTAATGCAATGAAGGGTATCGAAATTTCAACGTTATTACCAGAACAACGCATGCAAGAGCGTGGATGGTAATTAAAGGAGATTCTTTAAAATGGTGAAAATCGGTGTACTAGGTCTTCAAGGTGCAGTTCGTGAGCATGTAAAATCAGTTGAAGCAAGTGGTGCAGAAGCTGTGGTTGTAAAGCGTATAGAACAACTTGAAGAGATTGATGGTCTTATTTTACCAGGCGGTGAAAGTACAACAATGCGCCGTCTTATTGATAAGTATGCTTTCATGGAGCCTCTTCGTACATTTGCGAAGTCTGGTAAACCAATGTTTGGTACATGTGCAGGTATGATTCTTCTTGCGAAAACACTTATTGGCTATGAAAAAGCACATATTGGTGCTATGGATATTACAGTTGAACGCAATGCGTTTGGACGCCAAAAAGATAGTTTTGAAGCCGCGCTTTCAATTAAAGGTGTGGGGGAAGACTTTATTGGTGTATTTATCCGTGCTCCATATGTTGTAGATGTGGCTGATAACGTTGAAGTACTTTCTAAGCATGGCGATCGAATGGTAGCGGTAAGACAAAATCAGTTTTTAGCTGCTTCATTCCATCCGGAATTAACGGATGATCATCGTGTAACAGCATACTTTGTCGAAATGGTAAAAGAAGCGAAAATGAAAAAAGTTGTATAAGTAACTTGCAACTTGTATAAGATTATAGTAAATTGATGGTAACAATTTTATAAAATAAGCGTGTTGATAGGAAGTAGTAACAGATGTCGTTTCTTATAGAGAGTCGATGGTTGGTGGAAATCGATAGAAACAGTTTGTGAATCCATCCTGGAATGGAATGTGGAATATCTTTGGATTAGTAAGCATTCCCGGTGAAGAGCCGTTATTTCTACTTGAGAGGAAAGCGGCAATGCTTTCAACTAGGGTGGCAACGCGGGTTAACTCCCGTCCCTTTGTATAGGGACGGGAGTTTTTTGTGTTTTATAAAATAAAAGGAGGAGTATATAATGCTTGATATTAAATTTTTACGTACGAATTTTGAAGAAGTAAAAGCAAAATTACAGCATAGAGGCGAAGATTTAACAGATTTTGGTCGCTTTGAGGAACTTGATACGAGAAGAAGAGAGCTACTTGTTCAAACAGAAGAACTAAAAAGTAAACGTAACGAAGTATCTCAACAAATTTCAGTATTAAAGCGTGAAAAGAAAGATGCGGAAGCTCTAATTCTAGAAATGCGTGAAGTTGGGGAAAAAGTAAAAGATCTTGATAATGAGCTTCGTACAGTTGAAGAAGATTTAGAGAGATTAATGCTATCTATCCCAAATATCCCTCATGAATCTGCTCCAGTAGGTGAAACAGAAGATGATAACGTAGTAGCACGTAATTGGGGAGAAGTGAAAGAATTTACTTTTGAGCCAAAACCACATTGGGATCTTGCTACAGATTTAGGGATTTTAGATTTTGAACGTGCTGGGAAAGTAACAGGAAGCCGATTTGTATTTTACAAAGGTGCTGGTGCAAGATTAGAGCGTGCTTTAATTAGTTTCATGCTTGATCTTCATACTGATGAGCATGGATATGAGGAAGTATTACCTCCTTATATGGTAAACCGTGCAAGTATGACAGGAACAGGGCAACTTCCAAAGTTTGAAGAAGATGCATTCCGTATTGAAAGCGAAGATTATTTCTTAATCCCTACAGCTGAAGTACCTGTAACGAATATGCATCGTGATGAGATTTTAAGTAAAGAGCAATTACCGATACGATATGCTGCATTTAGCTCTTGCTTCCGTTCTGAAGCAGGTTCTGCTGGTCGCGATACACGTGGTTTAATTCGCCAACATCAATTTAATAAAGTAGAGCTTGTGAAGTTCGTAAAACCAGAAGATTCTTATGAAGAGTTAGAAAAATTAACAAATGATGCAGAACGCGTGTTACAATTATTAGAGTTGCCATATCGCGTTATGAGCATGTGCACAGGCGATTTAGGATTTACAGCAGCGAAAAAATACGATATTGAAGTATGGATTCCAAGCTATGGCACATATCGTGAAATTTCTTCTTGTAGTAATTTTGAAGCTTTCCAAGCGAGACGTGCAAATATCCGTTTCCGTCGTGAGCCAAACGGAAAACCAGAACATGTTCATACATTAAATGGATCTGGTCTTGCAATTGGACGTACGGTTGCAGCTATTTTAGAGAACTACCAGCAAGAAGATGGTACAATTATAATTCCAGAAGTTCTTCGCCCTTATATGGGAGGAAAAACAGTTATTAAGTAAATTTAAACATTCATCGGTATGAGTGATTGGTAATTATGAGCGTTGTCATTACTATAATGTAGGAGAGGGAAAGTAAAATTTTCCTTTCCTCATAATTTATTTTAGTAGGGTTGACTAACTGTTTTTCTTTTGATATTATATTTGATGTCAATATGGAGGTATACCCAAGTCTGGCTGAAGGGATCGGTCTTGAAAACCGACAGGCGGCGAGAGTCGCGCGGGGGTTCGAATCCCTCTACCTCCTCCAGATATAATTGACAACAGCGCATATAAGTGGAGATTGGAGAACTCGTTACCAACACGTAACGAGTTTTTATTTTAAAACCAATCATAAAGTATGGTGTAAGGCGATTTTGTCCTTATTACACACTCATATTCCGATGATTATCTTCATAGATATGAAAGGAGTCAACATGGATCTTATTATACAAACGTTTCCTTTAGATGGAAAAACTTTATATTATGTACAATGTCCGGTCTGTAAGAACAATAGAATTTTAAACAGTGGTGCAAACGTGTCACGCATTATAAGCGATGATACATTCCGTAAACTTTGTGGTTGTACTTGTGACGTAAAACAAGTTGCGAGTAAAGTAGAGGTACCAAAAAAGGTTGAAAAACCAGCTGTAAAGAAAGAAGCAGCTCCAAAACGTACAGGTAAAGTATTAACAGCAGTAATTAACGGGAAAGAAATGACTGTTAAAGAGATTGCTGAAACATATGATATTAGTACGAGTACTGTTCGTCAGCGTATTAACGCTGGAAAACCTGAGAGTGAAATTATTGCTCCAACAAAGAAAAAGTAATTTAATAGAAAAACCCGTGCATATGCACGGGTTTTTTATTTTACAAGTTTACGTGTTTGTTTTAAAAAATGGCCGATTTTTTTAATGATTGGTTCGATTGAATCGCCATCTTTTAAAATATCGTATTCATTAATGTTTAGTCGTAAAACAGGGCATGAGTTAAAGTCATTAATCCAATTTTCGTAACGTCCATGCATCTCTTTCCAATACTCAATTGGTGTTTGTTGTTCCATTGGACGTCCTCGTTCTTGGATACGGTCGACAATATCATCGAAAGAACCTTCTAAATAAATTAATAAGTCTGGATGTGGGAAGTAAGGAGTCATGACCATAGCATCAAATAAACCTTTGTATGTTTCATAATCAGTTTCTGTCATTGTACCCTTTTCGTGATGCATTTTTGCAAAAATACCAGTGTCCTCATAAATAGAACGGTCTTGGACAAAACCGCCACCATATTCAAAAATTCTTTTTTGTTCTTTAAATCGTTCTGCTAAAAAATATACTTGTAAGTGAAAGCTCCAACGTGTGAAATCAGCATAGAACTTGTCCAAATATGGATTGGAATCTACTTTTTCGAAAGATGTACGATAACCTAAAGCGTTAGCTAATGCAGTTGTCATAGTTGATTTACCGACACCTACTGTTCCAGCAATAGTGATAACTGCATCATTTGGTATATCATATTTTTGCCTTAAATTCATTATTATTTCGACTCCTTCAAGAGAGTATTTTGAAGAGTGGATAAGATGACATTTAAATCATCAGGATTTCTTACAAAATCCATATCGTCTCCGTTAAACTTCAATACTGGAATATCTGGATGGTCCTTTTTGAAAGCATCCATTGCTGTTTCGTAATCTTTTGTAAGCTGTAGCAAATAATTTGGATCCATATTTTTTTCGAATTCTCTTCCGCGCATCGCAATTCTTTTTTGTAATGTTTCTAGGCTCGCTGTTAAATAAACGATGACATTTGGTACAGGCATATCTTGAGTAAGGATACGATAAATTTGCATGTACTTGTCATATTGAGCATCTTTTAATGTACGGGATGCAAAAATTAAATTTTTGAATATATGATAATCTGCTACTACAGGCTTCCTTTGATCCAAATACTTTATGTTAATATCCTCTAGTTGTTTGTATCTATTACAAAGAAAGAACATCTCTGTTTGAAAACTCCATTCGTCGATGTCTTCGTAGAATTTTCCTAAAAAAGGATTTTCATCAACAATCTCTTTTAGTAAGTGGAGTTGCATGTGAGTTGAAATTTCCTTCGCAAGTGAAGTTTTTCCAACACCAATTGGTCCTTCAACCGTGATAAATGGTACTCCGGTCACGCTGTTTCCTCCTTTCAATCAGTGATTTACCGTGACTACTAAAAACACAAAACAGAATTATTGTAGCACAAGAGGGAAGCGAGCGGGTTAATTTGATATAAAAAGTTAGAAAATAGATATATGTATTAATTAATTTTTATTTGAGATGATGGTACTATATTTGCTTTTAATGTGGCTTCCATTATTTTTAAAGCATGCAGGTTATCCTGATCATGATTAGAGGCAATACAGTCCTGTGGTACATACAGTGTATAATTTCTCATATGAGCATCGTTAGCTGTAAAGAGGATACATATATTCCCGGCGACGCCTGTTAATATTAGATTTTCTATTTTTAAATAGCCTAATAAAGAATTTAAAGGTGTTTCATAAAAAGCAGAGTAATGTGGTTTAATAAAAATGTAATCATCAGAATTTGGAGCAATCTTATGAATGATATTTTCACTATACTCATTTGTACAATGAGTAATTAGTTGGTCAATATCAGATCTCCAAAGTTGATAATGGTCATTAATATAAATTATGGGGTAGCCAAAGGATTTCATTGTTTTTTTTAATTGTAAAATAGGATTTGTTATAATTTCGCATTTTTTGGCCAGGATGGGTCCGTGTGAAAATTGAAAGTCATTAATCATATCGATAATGAGTAAGGCAGTATTCTTCATATGTAATCCCCTCTCTTTTTTCTTAGGGTGGATTGAATTTGTAAAAGTTATCCCATGTGTAGTAAATGGAAATAAGTGTACTTTATTTGTAATGAAAGGACTATGGTATGGAACACGATCAAGATATTTATTTTATGCAGTTAGCAATAGAAGAGGCTAAAAAGGCAGAGGCAATACAAGAAGTACCGATTGGTGCAGTTATAGTGTTAGATGGTGAAGTAATTAGTGTTGCTCATAATTTAAGGGAAACTGAGCAAAGATCAATAGCTCACGCTGAGTTGTTAGCTATTGATGAGGCGTGCAAAAAATTAGGGACATGGCGCTTAGAAGATGCAACGTTATATGTAACATTAGAACCTTGTCCAATGTGTGCAGGTGGAATTGTATTATCACGCGTAAAAAGGGTTGTATATGGTGCGAGCGATCCGAAAGGTGGATGTGCAGGTACATTAATGAATCTTTTAACCGATGAGCGTTTTAATCATCAATGCGAAGTGGTGGCTGGTGTACTAGAAGAAGAATGTGGTACGTTGTTAACGAATTTTTTTAGGGAGCTTCGTAAGAAAAGAAAAGAAGCGAAAAAATTAGAGAAAAGTAATACGAACTAACGTATTTGCATTTTGTAAAAAAACAAGTTATACTGATAATGCCTTTAATGAAGGCAACCGAATATTGGTTTTAACTTTGCCGTGCTAAGCGGGGAGGTAGCGGTGCCCTATACTCGCAATCCGCTCTAGCGAGGCCGAATCCCTTCTCGAGGTTATGTTGCTGTAAGGTCTGTCTTAAGTAAGTGGTGTTGACGTTTGGGTCCTGCGCAACGGGACCCCGTGAACCTTGTCAGGTCCGGAAGGAAGCAGCAATAAGCGGGTCTTCTCGTGTGCCGCAGGAGTGCCTGAACCGAGCTAACTGCTTAAGTAACGCTTATGGTACGTAATCGACAGAAGGTGCACGGCAGTTATATATGTATACAAAACTCACCTTAATACTAAGGTGGGTTTTTTGTATAGAAAATAACTTTTGGAATCTATAAACAGAATGGGTTATAATAAATGAGATAATAACCTTTGAGGGAGGCCGTATTTTCGTGTCATACCAAGCGTTATACCGAACATGGAGACCGCAAAAGTTTGGAGATGTAGTCGGTCAAAAGCACGTGACAAAAACGTTGCAAAATGCCCTTCTTCAAGAGAAAGTTTCACATGCTTATGTATTTTCTGGTCCAAGGGGAACAGGGAAAACGACAATTGCAAAAGTATTTGCAAAAGCAATTAACTGTGAACATGCTCCGGTAGCTGAACCTTGTAATGAATGTCCTTCTTGTTTAGGAATTACACAAGGATCTATTTCAGATGTATTAGAAATTGATGCGGCTTCAAATAACGGTGTAGATGAAATTCGAGATATAAGAGATAAAGTAAAATATGCTCCAAGTGCTGTGAAATATAAAGTATACATTATTGATGAAGTCCACATGCTTTCTATGGGTGCCTTTAACGCACTTTTAAAAACGTTAGAGGAGCCGCCAGGACATGTTATCTTTATTTTGGCGACAACAGAGCCACATAAGATTCCACCGACAATCATTTCACGTTGTCAACGCTTTGAATTTCGAAAAATATCAGTAAATGATATCGTAGAGAGATTATCTACGGTTGTGACGAATGAAGGTACACAAGTAGAAGATGAAGCGTTACAAATCGTCGCACGTGCCGCTGAAGGTGGTATGCGTGATGCATTAAGTCTGATTGATCAAGCGATTTCTTATAGTGATGAGACTGTGACGAGTGAAGATGTTTTAGCTGTAACGGGTTCTGTTTCTCAACAATACTTAGGTAACTTAGTAGAATGTATACGTGAAAATGATGTATCAAGAGCGTTACGTATTATAGATGAAATGATGAGTAAGGGGAAAGATCCAGTTCGCTTTATGGAGGATTTCATTTACTACTATCGTGATATGCTTTTATATCAAACTTCACCACAATTAGAACATATGTTGGAAAGGGTAATTGTAGATGATCAATTCCGTACATTAAGTGAAGAAATGCAACCGGAAGTAATCTATGAAATTATTCATACCCTTAGTAAGGGACAACAGGAGATGAAGTGGACAAACCATCCACGAATTTTCTTAGAAGTTGTTATGGTGCAATTGTGTCAGCAATTTATGATGCAGGCAAATGGTACAGATCGTTTGCAAGCAATTATGAACAGGATGCAGCAATTGGAGAAAGAGTTAGAGCAAGTTAAAAAGAATGGTGTGCCAGCTGGTGTACAGCAGGAAGTAAGAGAGACGCGTGCGACACCAAAACCGGTACGAACAGGAAGTATGAAAATTCCTGTCGGACGCGTGAATGAAGTGTTAAAGCAAGCGAAGCGTCAAGATCTAGAACAGTTAAAAGCTGTATGGGGCGAGTTGTTAGGAAGACTCAAGTCATATAACAAAGTAGCATTTGCTGTTTTATTAGAAAATAGTGAGCCAGTAGCAGCTTCAGATGATACCTATGTGTTAGCATTTCAATATGAAATCCATTGTAAAATGGCAAGTGAAAATCGAGAAGCGATGGATACATTGGAACAGACTCTTTTTGAATTGCTAAGTAAAAGGTTAAACATGATTGCTATCCCAAAAAGTGAATGGGGTAAAATTCGCGAAGACTTTTTACAACGCGAAGGCGGGGATTCTGAAGAAAGCCCAGAACAAAAAGAAGACCCTCTTATAGAAGAAGCTGTAAAATTAGTAGGGCAAGAACTTATCGAAATAAAAGAGTAATAATTAGGAGGAATTAATTATGATGCGTGGCGGAATGGGAAATATGAATAACATGATGAAACAAATGCAAAAGATGCAAAAGGACATGGCAAAGGCGCAAGAAGAGCTTGGTGAAAAAACAGTTGAAGGTACAGCTGGTGGCGGAATGATTACTGTTATTGCAAATGGTCATAAGCAAGTTCTTGAAGTGAAAATTAAAGAAGAAGTTGTAGATCCAGAAGATATCGAAATGTTACAAGACTTAGTATTAGCTGCAACGAACGATGCGCTTAAAAAAGCTGACGAACTTTCAAATTCTACAATGGGTAAATTTACAAAAGGCTTAAACTTACCAGGTGGAATGTTCTAGGAGGATATTGATATATGCATTATCCAGAACCGATATCAAAATTAATTGATAGTTTTATGAAATTGCCAGGAATCGGACCGAAAACAGCGGTTCGACTGGCGTTCTTCGTGTTAGATATGAAAGAAGATGATGTGTTAGGTTTTGCGAAAGCACTTGTGAATGCGAAGCGAGATTTAGCGTATTGTTCTGTATGTGGGCATATCACTGACCGTGATCCTTGTTATATTTGTGACGATTCGCATAGAG
>NZ_CP089518.1:32500-80000 GCF_025917685.1 Bacillus cereus
CGGAAAGCCGCAGTGAATAGGCCCAAGCGACTGTTTAGCAAAAACACAGGTCTCTGCGAAGCCGTAAGGCGAAGTATAGGGGCTGACACCTGCCCGGTGCTGGAAGGTTAAGGAGAGGGGTTAGCGTAAGCGAAGCTCTGAACTGAAGCCCCAGTAAACGGCGGCCGTAACTATAACGGTCCTAAGGTAGCGAAATTCCTTGTCGGGTAAGTTCCGACCCGCACGAAAGGTGTAACGATTTGGGCACTGTCTCAACCAGAGACTCGGTGAAATTATAGTACCTGTGAAGATGCAGGTTACCCGCGACAGGACGGAAAGACCCCGTGGAGCTTTACTGTAGCCTGATATTGAATTTTGGTACAGTTTGTACAGGATAGGCGGGAGCCATTGAAACCGGAGCGCTAGCTTCGGTGGAGGCGCTGGTGGGATACCGCCCTGACTGTATTGAAATTCTAACCTACGGGTCTTATCGACCCGGGAGACAGTGTCAGGTGGGCAGTTTGACTGGGGCGGTCGCCTCCTAAAGTGTAACGGAGGCGCCCAAAGGTTCCCTCAGAATGGTTGGAAATCATTCGTAGAGTGCAAAGGCATAAGGGAGCTTGACTGCGAGACCTACAAGTCGAGCAGGGACGAAAGTCGGGCTTAGTGATCCGGTGGTTCCGCATGGAAGGGCCATCGCTCAACGGATAAAAGCTACCCCGGGGATAACAGGCTTATCTCCCCCAAGAGTCCACATCGACGGGGAGGTTTGGCACCTCGATGTCGGCTCATCGCATCCTGGGGCTGTAGTCGGTCCCAAGGGTTGGGCTGTTCGCCCATTAAAGCGGTACGCGAGCTGGGTTCAGAACGTCGTGAGACAGTTCGGTCCCTATCCGTCGTGGGCGTAGGAAATTTGAGAGGAGCTGTCCTTAGTACGAGAGGACCGGGATGGACGCACCGCTGGTGTACCAGTTGTTCTGCCAAGGGCATAGCTGGGTAGCTATGTGCGGAAGGGATAAGTGCTGAAAGCATCTAAGCATGAAGCCCCCCTCAAGATGAGATTTCCCATAGCGTAAGCTAGTAAGATCCCTGAAAGATGATCAGGTTGATAGGTTCGAGGTGGAAGCATGGTGACATGTGGAGCTGACGAATACTAATAGATCGAGGACTTAACCATATAATATGTAGCAATGTTATCTAGTTTTGAAGGAATATGCCTTCATAGTTTGGTGATGATGGCAGAGAGGTCACACCCGTTCCCATACCGAACACGGAAGTTAAGCTCTCTAGCGCCGATGGTAGTTGGGACCTTGTCCCTGTGAGAGTAGGACGTCGCCAAGCAACTAAAAACACAAGTCTTTTGACTTGTGTTTTTTTGTATTGTTAAACGGTATGTAAAAGAAGTAATGATAATACAAACACGTTGCCCAAGAGTTAATCATATTATATAAGAGATTGATGTATATTTTTCTGTAAATTGTTAAGGAATAGAAGTATAAAATATGTCCATTTAAATAGGGAGGGAAGGTTATGAAATCACAAAGCGAAGTTTGCATTGTTTGTGAGACAGAAAGAAAAGAAGGTATATATGTTTATAATAATTTAATTTGTTATGAATGTGAAAAAGATATGGTGAATACGGAGACAAATGATCCGAAGTATATATATTATTTAAAACAACTTCGAAAATTAGAAGTATCATATTTTTAAATAGGCATATGCCTATTATTTTTTTTGTTCTGTATAATAGATATAGAATGAATAATAAGGAAGAGATATAGATGAATCAAAATCGTATGCCTTTGTATGAGGCGTTAATGGAATTTAAAGAAAGACGACCACTATCTTTTCATGTTCCAGGTCATAAGAATGGTTTAAACTTCCCTCAGGAAGCTACAGGAGGGTTTAAGGACATATTATCGATAGATGTAACAGAGTTAACAGGATTAGATGATTTACATAGTCCGTTTGAATGTATAGATGAAGCACAGCGATTATTAGCTGAAGTATATGGTGTGCAAAAAAGTTATTTTTTAATTAATGGTTCAACAGTTGGAAATTTAGCGATGATTTTGTCTTGCTGCGGCGAACATGATATTGTCCTCGTGCAAAGAAATTGTCATAAATCAATCATTAATGCTTTGAAATTAGCAGGGGCTAACCCAGTCTTTTTAAATCCATGGATTGATGAAGTACATAACGTACCAGTAGGTGTTCATGATGAAGCTATCAAGGAGGCAATTACAAAGTATCCGAATGCTAAAGCACTTATTTTAACACATCCTAATTACTATGGTATGGGGATTGATTTAGAGGCAAGTATTGCTTACGCACATGAACATAAAATTCCTGTTCTAGTAGATGAAGCACATGGGGCACATTTTTGTATAGGAGATCCATTTCCAAAGTCAGCATTAGCTTATGGCGCGGATATTGTGGTTCATTCCGCACATAAAACATTACCTGCAATGACAATGGGATCTTATTTACATATAAATAGCCGTTTGGTGAGTAAAGAAAAAGTGTCCTCCTATTTAAGTATGCTACAATCTAGTAGCCCATCGTATCCAATTATGGCATCCCTTGATATAGCCCGTTTTGCAATAGCGGTTATAAAGGAAAAAGGTCATGATGATATTGTTGAGTTTTTACGCCGATTTAAAGAAGAATTGCGATCAATCCCGCAAATAGCTATTTTACAATATCCGTTGCAAGATGAATTAAAGGTTACGGTGCAAACTCGCTGTCAGTTATCGGGGTATGAATTACAGTCTGTATTTGAAAAGGTCGGTATATATACGGAAATGGCAGATCCATATAACGTCCTATTTATATTACCGTTACAAGTAAATGGGGAGTATATAAAAGCTATAGAGATAATTCGAGTAGCTTTGCAGCAATATAAGGTAAAAGACAAGACAGCATCAATTCGTTATACTTATAAAGGGGAGATTTCCCCTTTACCGTATACGTATAAACAATTAGAGAGATACGAAACGAAGTTAGTATCTATAGAAGAAGCCGTTGGTATGATAGCTGCAGAAATGGTGATTCCGTATCCACCTGGAATTCCATTGATCATGTATGGAGAGAGAATTACTCAGGAACATACAAAGCAAATTACTCATTTAGAGAAAACAGGGGCTCGTTTTCAAGGTAGTACGAAATATATGAACGTGTATGATATAGAAAGTAGGTTTTAGGATGAAGGGATTATTTGTAACAATTGAAGGGCCAGAAGGTTCGGGTAAAACAACATTAATTAAAAGTTTATTACCATATTTTGAGCAAAAGGAACAAAAGGTAATGGCGACCAGGGAACCGGGTGGTATTGCAATTTCTGAAGATATTAGAACAATTTTACATAAACAAGAATATACGATGATGGAAGCACGTACAGAGGCGCTTCTGTATGCTGCTGCACGTAGACAACATTTAGTGGAAAAAGTTATGCCAGCACTTGAGGAAAACTATCTTGTACTATGTGATCGTTTTATAGATAGCTCTTTAGCGTATCAAGGATATGCAAGGGGCTTAGGTATGGATAAAGTATTTGAAATTAATCGTTTTGCAACGGAAGATTGTATGCCTAGTTTAACAATTTATTTAGACATTGAGCCAGAGGTTGGGTTAGCACGAATTGAAAAAGATGCAGGACGCGAAGTAAATCGACTAGATATGGAAGACATCGCTTTCCATAAACGCGTGCGTGAAGGGTATTTACAAGTTGCAGAGCGCTTCTCTGATCGTATTGTAGTAGTAGATGCTGATCAACCAATGGAAAAACTTATAGAAGAAGTTATTCAGATTGTAGAAGATAAATTGTTATAATAGAAGGAAAGAATGAAATAAGTGAGGTATGCATTATGATAAAGACGTGGGAGCAGCTTTCTGCTATACAGCCCATCGGTGTCAAAATGTTGATGAATAGCATTGCAAAAGAGCGTATATCCCACGCTTACTTGTTAGAGGGAGGGAAAGGGACCGGGAAGTTCGCAACAGCAATTCAAATGGCAAAAAGTTTTCTCTGCTTACAAAGAAATGGTGTAGAGCCTTGTCATGTATGTACGAATTGTCGCCGAATTGATTCAGGTAACCACCCAAACTTACATATTGTAAAACCCGATGGATTATCTATTAAAAAACAGCAAATCCAAGATTTACAAGAAGAGTTTTCAAAAACAGGATTAGAAGCAAATAAAAAAGTATATATTATTGAGCATGCAGATCGTATGACAGCAAATGCAGCGAATACACTCTTAAAGTTTTTAGAAGAACCAAGTAGTGATACAACAGCCATTTTACTTACTGAACAAAGTCATAAGATTTTAAATACAATCTTATCTCGTTGTCAAGTTGTTACATTTAGGCCGTTACCTACAGAATCCTTAATTAAGAGATTAGAGGAAGAAGGTATTACAGTTTCTTTATCTACACTGGCTGCACAGCTTACAAATAGTTTTGAAGAAGCTTTATTAATGTGTAATGATGAATGGTTTGCACAAGCGAGAGCTTTAGTGATAAAATTATGTGAAGCGCTCGAAAAAGATAAGGCCTCTATTTTTTTTGTACAAGAAAAATGGGGGAAGCACTTTGGAGAGAAAGAACAATTACAGCAAGGCTTAGATATGTTACTCCTTATTTATAAGGATTTATTATATGTTCAACTTGGAGAAGAAGATCGTCTTGTTTTTCATGAGCAGAAAGAGATGTTTGAATCCTTTTCTTATGCTCAGAAGCGCATTGTATCAGCTCTCTTTCATATATTAGAGGCAAAAAATAGAATCAACGCTAATGTAAATGCGCAGCTTGTGTTCGAACAGTTAGTGTTGCGGTTGCAGGAGGGATGACCGTTTTGTATGATGTAGTAGGTGTTCGCTTTAAGAAGGCCGGGAAGGTATATTACTTTGATCCAAATCAGTTCGATATCTCAGAAAATGAGTTCGTAATTGTAGAAACGGTAAGGGGTATTGAATACGGAAAAGTAGTTATTACCAAAAAGCAAGTTGATGAAAACGACGTTGTATTACCGCTTAAAAAGGTTATTCGTATTGCAAATGAAAATGATCGTACCATTGTTGAAGAGAATAGGCATGCTGCGAAAGAAGCATATCAAGTTTGTCAACAAAAGGTAGGAGAACATAATCTTGATATGAAGCTTGTAGATGTAGAGTATACGTTCGATCGTAATAAGATTATTTTTTACTTTACTGCGGATGGTCGGATTGATTTCCGGGAACTAGTGAAAGACTTAGCGGCAATTTTTAGGACAAGAATTGAGCTGAGACAGATCGGCGTTCGTGACGAAGCAAAAATGCTTGGTGGTATTGGTCCATGCGGTCGTATGCTTTGTTGTTCTACTTTTTTAGGAGATTTTGAACCTGTATCCATTAAAATGGCAAAGGATCAAAATTTATCATTAAATCCTGCAAAAATCTCTGGTTTATGTGGTCGCTTAATGTGTTGCTTAAAATATGAGAATGATGAATATGAGGCAGCAAAGGAACAACTTCCTGATTTAGATCAACGTATACAAACCCCGCATGGTACTGGCCGTGTTATCGGATTAAATATTTTAGAAAGATTAATTCAAGTGGAACTAGTAGACAAGGAACGGATAGTAGAATATACGTTAGATGAATTAATTAATAAAGGGGTCGTTTCGAGTCAAACCACAGATTAATGAGGTGGGTGCTTGTGGAGAAAAAGGATATTTTTGCATCAGTTTCTAGTATGGAAGAGCAAATTGGACATTTATACAAACAGTTGGGAGAATTAAAACAACATCTTGCAGAATTATTGGAAGAAAACCAACATATAAAAATGGAAAATGAAAATTTGCGACATCGTTTTGAAGAAGTGCAGAATAAGGAAAAACAAAAAACTCAAAAACGCAAAGAAATGAAGCCAAAAACAGATATCGGTGAGGGCTACGATAACTTAGCGAGACTGTATCAGGAAGGTTTTCATATTTGCAATCTACATTATGGAAGTGTACGTAAAGAGGGAGATTGTTTATTCTGTCTGTCATTTTTAAATAAAAAGTGAGATTACCTTTCCAATATAATTGGAAAGGTAATTTTTTATACATGAGAGTAGAATGAAATTTATTTTTACATTAATAGAGGATGAAATAGGGTAGGTTAAATGTAAGAAAGGGAGCAATATATGAATTTATATGAAGATGAACGTTTAGATTACTTATTAGCACAAGATATGAAGATTATACAAAGTCCATCAGTATTTAATTTCTCTTTAGATGCTGTATTACTTGCAGACTTTGCTTGGGTACCAATTCAAAAAGGTAATTTACTTGATTTGTGTACGGGGAATGCGGTTGTACCTCTTTTATTGAGTACAAGGACAAAAGGGACAATTACAGGTGTAGAGATTCAAGAGCGCCTATATGATATGGGAATAAGAAGCGTTCAATACAATAATTTAGAAGAAAGAATTCATTTAATCCATGGAGATTTGAAAGATATGCCGGAGAAACTCGGACGCCATCAATATGATGTTGTAACGTGTAATCCTCCTTATTTTCAAACACCGCAAACTTCTGAGAAAAACATGAATGAACATTTAGCGATAGCTCGTCACGAAATTATGTGTACATTAGAAGATGTTGTATATGCAAGTAGCCAGTTGGTAAAACAGGGTGGGAAAGTTGCATTTGTACATCGGCCCGGTCGTTTTCTCGATATCGTTACATTGATGCGTAAATACAAAATTGAACCGAAACGTGTGCGATTTGTTTATCCTAAGGCTGGTAAAGAAGCGAATACATTGTTAATTGAAGGAATTAAGGATGGAAATGCAGATTTGAAAATCTTGCCACCTCTTTTTGTATATGAAGAGAATAACGAATATACAGAGGAGATTCGTTCAATTTTATATGGAGACGAATAAGCATTGTTTTTATGTGGTGGAGTGTTCTGATGGAAGTTATTATGCTGGATATACAAATCATATAGAAAAGCGGATTCAGACTCATAATAATGGAAAAGGTGCTAGATATACACGTGCTAGACTTCCGGTTGTTTTAAAATATGTAGAGGATCATGAGGATAAACGAACGGCTATGCAAGCTGAATATCATTTTAAGCAGTTAACGAGGAAACAAAAAGAAGAATACATGCAAAAAGGAGAACGCTATGTGGCAGCAAAAAAGCTTTCAGCAAAATGAAAAGGGAGTTTTATATTTAGTACCAACTCCAATCGGAAATTTAGAGGATATGACATTTCGTGCAATCCGAATTTTAAAAGAGGCAGATATTATTGCTGCTGAAGATACAAGACAAACGAAGAAGCTTTGTAATTATTTTGAAATTGAAACACCAGTTATGAGTTATCACGAGCATAACAAAGAAGTAAGTGGACGAAAAATTTTAGATAAGTTAGAAGATGGTAAGACTGTAGCCATTGTGAGCGATGCCGGTATGCCGTGTATTTCTGATCCTGGTTACGATATTGTTGTAGAAGCTGTAGCAGAACAATATCATGTTATCCCGCTTCCAGGAGCAAATGCGGCTCTTACAGCATTAATTGCATCAGGACTTGAAACAAAGCAGTTTTATTTCTATGGATTTTTGCAAAGAAATAAAAAGGAAAGAAGAATGGAATTAGAGAAGCTTCGTTACGTACAAACTACAATGATGTTTTATGAAGCACCTCATCGTCTAGATGATACTTTAATCTCAATGCAAGAAGTTTTAGGAAATAGGGAAATCGCATTATGTCGCGAGCTAACGAAAAAATTTGAAGAATTTATTCGTGGAACAATTGAGGAAGCGATTGAGTGGACGAAGCAAAATGAAGTACGTGGTGAGTTTTGTATTTTAGTAGCTGGTTCAACGGAAGAACCTGCTCCAGAAGAACAATGGTGGGAATCTGTTTCAGTACATGATCATATTGAACATTATATAAATGAAAAAGGCATGAATTCAAAAGAAGCGATTAAAACAGTCGCTAAAGATCGAGATTTGCCGAAAAGGGATGTATATCAAATCTATCATGTCGATAAAAAATAAGCTTCTCATAATTGAGAAGCTTATTTTGCTGTTTCGATATAATCTTGAAGTTCGTTTAAGACTTGCTCAGCGCCTTCTTTGCTTAAGATAATTTTGCCTTCAGCTAAAGATAGGTTACCATCAGATACTTCACCAGTTACTTGGCAAGTCATGTTTGGTTTATATTTTTTTAAGATGATTTTCTCGTCATCAACGTAGATTTCAAGAGCATCCTTTTCTGCAATACCTAAAGTACGGCGTAATTCGATTGGAATTACCACACGACCTAATTCATCAACTTTACGAACGATACCAGTAGATTTCATAATTCTTTTCCTCCTAAATAAATAGTTTATAAGTTACGAGTCTATTTTTTTGATTCGTCATTTTTCGACAAAATACCCTATGGACATATGATACCAATCATTTACATTTCCGTCAATTCTTAAATTCTATATTTTTTAAAAAGATTTATAGATTTCTTACTTTTTATATATAATAGAATGTGGGTAATTACTATAATTATTTCGTTTTATTTTCTGAAAAATATATATATTCCAGAGAAGGGCTGTATAATTTTTAAAAATATGAGTAATAGATGATAAAGATATCGAGCATTAACTCGTTTTTATATGTGAGTTTTTGATATACTGTTTATAAATACATATGAGGTCATCCGGGAGGTCCAAAACAATGACAGAGGAAAATAAGTCCTTTTATATTACTACCCCAATTTATTATCCAAGTGGAAAGTTACACATTGGACATGCTTATACGACAGTAGCAGGAGATGCGATGGCACGATATAAGCGTATGCAAGGATACAATGTTCATTATTTAACAGGAACTGATGAGCATGGACAGAAGATCCAAAAGAAAGCAGAAGAACTAAATGTTACACCACAAGCATATGTGGACAACATTGTATCAGGGATTAAAGAACTTTGGGAGAAGATGGATATCTCTTATGACGATTTTATTCGTACAACTGAAGATCGTCATAAAGACGTCGTTGAGAAAATCTTCAAGCAGCTAGTAGATCAAGGTGATATTTATCTTGATGAATATGAAGGTTGGTATTCTGTACAAGATGAAACATTCTATACAGCGCATCAATTAGTAGATCCAATTATGGAGGGCGACAAAGTAGTTGGTGGAAAAAGCCCAGATAGTGGTCATAATGTAGAGCTTGTTCGCGAAGAGTCTTATTTCTTTAGAATGGGTAAATATGTAGACCGACTATTAAAGTTCTATGAAGAGAACCCTCATTTCATTCAACCAGAGTCTCGTAAAAATGAAATGATTAATAATTTTATTAAGCCAGGATTAGAAGATTTGGCTGTTTCTCGTACTTCATTTGATTGGGGAGTTCGTGTTCCAGGGAACCCAAAACACGTTATTTATGTATGGGTAGATGCTTTGTCTAATTACATTACTGCATTAGGATATGGAACAGAAAATGAAGAGAAATATAAAAAATTCTGGCCAGCAGATGTTCATTTAGTTGGAAAAGAAATCGTGCGTTTCCATACAATTTATTGGCCAATTATTTTAATGGCGTTAGATTTACCACTTCCGAAGAAAGTCTTTGCTCATGGCTGGATTTTAATGAAGGATGGAAAAATGAGTAAGTCAAAAGGAAACGTAGTAGATCCAGTTACACTAATTGATCGTTACGGATTAGATGCATTACGTTACTACTTACTTCGCGAAGTTCCATTTGGCTCTGATGGCGTATTCACACCAGAGGGATTTGTTGAACGAATTAACTTTGATTTAGCGAATGACTTAGGAAACTTATTAAATCGTACAGTAGCTATGATTGATAAATACTTTAACGGGGAAATCCCTGCATTTAAAGCGAATGTAACTGAGTTCGATGAAACGCTAGTTACATTTGCGAAGGATACATTGAAAAAAGTAGAAGAGGCAATGGAGAATATGGAGTTCTCTGTAGCACTAAGTTCTATTTGGCAGTTAGTTAGCCGTACGAATAAATATATTGATGAAACACAGCCGTGGGTATTGGCGAAGGATGAGAATGATCGCGAAAAACTTGCGTCTGTAATGTCGCACTTAGCAGAGATACTTCGTCAAACAGGTATTATGCTTATGCCATTCCTAACAGTAGCACCAAGTAAGATGTTTGCTCAACTTGGACTTACTGAAGAGGCACATAAATCTTGGGAAAGCCTATCTACAATTGGATGTATTCCAGCTGGCACAAAAGTAGAAAAAGGAAACCCAATTTTCCCTCGTTTGGAAATGGAAGTAGAGGTAGAGTATATTAAAGAACAAATGAAGGGCTCTGCGCCTAAAGTAGAAGAGAAAAAAGAAGAAGAACCGAAGGCAGAAGAAATTACAATTGATGATTTCTTTAAAGTAGAATTACGAGTAGCTGAAGTAATATCGGCTGAACCTGTGAAAAAAGCAGATAAGTTGTTAAAAATTCAGCTTGATTTAGGCACAGAAAAGCGTCAAGTTGTTTCGGGAATTGCAAAATTCTACTCACCAGAAGATCTAAAAGGTAAAAAGGTAATTTGTGTAACAAACTTAAAACCTGTAAAATTACGTGGTGAATTATCGCAAGGTATGATTTTAGCAGGTGAAGAAAATGGCGTATTGTCATTAGCAACAATCGACCAAAATTTACCGAATGGTACAAAGATCAAGTAATTGGGACAAGAAAAGAGATGTTTCACGTGTAACATGTGTGAAGCATCTTTTTTCTTTTTAAATTCCCCTTTTTTGCATTAAAATTGTAGTATTGTTATCGTTAAGTTAGAAAAGGCTTAATTTTTTCTGGGATAAAATTGATTTCAATATAAAAGGAGTTATTTATTATGTTGTTTGATACACATTCACATTTAAATGCAGAGCAGTTTGAAGAAGATTTACAAGAAGTTATTGCAAGGATGAAAGAAGCGGGAGTTACATATACAGTTGTTGTTGGATTCGATGAAGTAACAATAAAAAAAGCGATTGAATTAGCTGAAGCCTATGATTTTATTTATGCTGCAGTTGGGTGGCATCCCGTTGATGCTATCGACATGACAGAAGAACATTTAGTTTGGTTAGAAGAATTAGCTGTCCACCCTAAAGTAGTTGCTCTTGGAGAAATGGGACTAGATTATCACTGGGATAAGTCTCCAAAAGAAATACAGAAGGAAGTATTCCGTAAACAAATTACATTAGCTAAAAAGGTAAAATTACCGATTATTATACATAACCGCGATGCAACTCAAGATATTGTTGATATCCTAGAGGAAGAGAATGCAGCTGAGGTGGGAGGCATTATGCATTGCTTTAGCGGTAGTGTAGAAGTAGCACAGCGATGTGTTGATATGAACTTTTTAATTTCATTAGGTGGGCCTGTTACATTTAAAAATGCGAAGAAACCGAAAGAAGTTGCTATGGAGATTCCATTAGAAAAATTATTGATAGAGACAGATTGTCCATATTTAACACCACATCCATTTCGAGGGAAACGAAATGAACCTAGTTATGTAAAACTAGTGGCAGAAGAAATTGCGAATTTAAAAGGAATTTCTTATGACGAGGTAGCACAAATAACAACAAAGAATGCAAAAGCTTTATTTGGTGTCGAATAAAAAAGAGTGGGGGAGTCCCATTCTTTTTTTATTTTTTAGAAGAGAGACAGTAGAAATGCTAAGAGCCCATTATTTACCCATAACATAAGTGTAGAAATATTGCGGATAAATTAGGATGGAGATAGAAGTGTTACAATAAGAATAGTGAACAAAGATTTTTCTCTTCTACTTTTTAAAATGTACGATTGGGAAAATAATAATGGAAAAGTCGTCATTTTTTTGTTTTACTAAGTAGAGACGAAACGAGTGTGGAGGCAAGCATGAAAATTAAAGAGATTATCGTTGTAGAAGGTAAAGATGATACAGTTGCGATTAAACGTGCTGTTGATGCGGATACAATCGAAACGAACGGTTCAGCAATCGGTGATCATGTTATTGAGCAAGTTAAATTAGCGCAGCAAAAACGAGGCGTTATTATTTTCACAGATCCGGATTATCCTGGAGAGCGTATTCGAAAAATTATTTCTGACAAGGTTCCTGGATGTAAGCATGCTTTTTTACCGAAGGAAGAAGCACTTGCTAAAAGGAAAAAAGGTGTTGGTATCGAACATGCTTCTAATGAGTCGATTCGCCGTGCTTTAGAGAATATACATGAAGAAATGGAAGCTTACACAAGTGAAATTAGTTGGAGTGATCTAGTCGATGCGGGCTTAGTGGGCGGAGAAATGGCAAAGAGTCGCAGAGAAAGAATGGGTAAGCTATTAAAGATTGGTTATACAAACGCAAAACAGTTACATAAACGTTTACAAATGTTTCAAGTTTCAAAGGAATCATTTGCAGAAGCTTATAAACAAGTAATACAGGAGGAAAAGAAATGAAAGATATAGCAACACCAAATCGTACAAAAGACATTGTTGAAAAGTATGGATTTTCATTCAAAAAAAGTTTAGGACAAAATTTTTTAATTGATACAAATGTATTAAATCGTATCGTTGATCACGCAGAAATAGGTTCAGAAAGTGGTGCAATTGAAATTGGACCAGGTATCGGTGCATTAACAGAGCAATTGGCAAAGCGTGCTAAAAAAGTAGTGGCTTTTGAGATTGACCAGAGATTATTACCAATTTTAGACGAGACGTTAGCTCCATATAGCAACGTTACAGTTATAAATAAAGATGTACTAAAAGCAGATGTACATGAAGTGTTTAGTGAGCAATTCGAAGAAGGACAAGATGTAATGGTAGTAGCTAACTTGCCATACTATATTACAACGCCAATTTTATTTAAATTGCTTGAAGAAAAATTACCCGTTCGTGGATTTGTTGTTATGATGCAAAAAGAAGTTGGAGATCGTTTAGCTGCTAAACCTGGAACGAAAGAATATGGTTCTTTATCAATCGCCATTCAGTATTATACAGAGGTAGAAACAGTTATGACTGTACCGCGTACAGTGTTTGTACCACAACCAAATGTTGATTCTGCGATTATCCGTCTTCTAAAGCGTTCTAAACCAGTTGTAGAAGTGACAGATGAAACTTTCTTCTTTGAAGTAGTACGAGCGAGTTTCGCACAGCGTCGTAAAACGTTAATGAATAATTTATCAAATAATTTAAATGGTTTCCCGAAAGATAAAGAGTTGTTGGATCAAATTTTAACAGAAGTAGGAATTGATCCGAGGCGAAGAGGCGAAACGCTATCTATCGAAGAGTTTGCAACATTAAGTAATGCATTAGTTCTTCATAAATTGTCATAAGAATATGAAAGGGACAGTTCAACTTGAGCTGTCCCTTTTGTCACCTTTCCTTTCCTAAATTCATACTTTAAAAGCAGGTAAGATGGCCTAACGAGTTTGGAGGTAGGAGAATGGCTTTACATGTTGGAGAATTAGTGGAACGATATTCTCATAATAGGGATATTCTTTTTCGTATTATAGAAATAAAAGGCGAGATAGCGATATTGTTTGGGGAAGAAATTAGACTTGTGGCGGATGCGCCGCTTGAAGATTTAATTAGTATAGATCAACGAGAACATAAAAAAAGAGTGAAGCGTGAAAAAGAAACAATGGAGCGTACGTACCGTTTATTTCAACAAGATTATGTATTAATGAAACAAAGACATGAACACACTTCAACAGGTGGATATACAAGTGAAGTGAATTACTTTCAAATGCCAGGGCGTGTATTGCATATAGATGGAGATCCTTTATATTTGCGCAAGTGTTTAGATTTATATAATAAAATAGGCGTTCCTGTACAAGGTATTCATTGTAAGGAAACGGAGATGCATGAAAAGGTAGTAGACTTAATCGATCATTTTCGTCCAGATATTTTAGTCATTACAGGACATGATGCATATACAAAGTCAAAAGGAGTCATGGGAGATTTAACAGCATATAGACATTCTAGACATTTTGTACAGGCTGTTCGAGAAGTGCGAAAAAAATATCCATCATTAGATCAACTCGTTATTTTTGCTGGAGCTTGTCAATCACACTTTGAGGCGCTGATTCGAGCAGGTGCTAATTTTGCTAGTTCGCCATCCAGAATTAATATTCATGCTCTAGATCCTGTATATGTAGTTGGTAAAATTAGCTTTACTTCATTTATGGAAAGAGTCAATGTATGGGACGTTGTGCGTAATACGATTACTGGTGAAAAAGGGCTAGGCGGAATTGAAACGAGAGGGATTTTGCGCACAGGATTACCCTTTCAACATTATGAAGAATGAGCAAGGTACATATGTATCTTGCTTTTTTATGCTGGAATGATTTGAATGAATTTGGATAAAAAACTGCAAGAACGTGCAGACTATACAATGATACTTTTACAATATAGTATTTCTTCTATCTATTCGAACGCATGATGCTTTTATAATGATATTGTCTGTAAATTGCGGTTAATAATTGGGATAGATATATCGTGTTTTAAGTGTTCAATCTAAATTACAGCGAGGTGTAGCAAGGGATATGTCAAAACGTTTAGATGATATTAAAAACGAATTAGATCACCATCTTGGACAGCGACTTATGTTAAAGGCGAATAGTGGAAGAAGAAAAACTGTAGAGCAATCGGGGGTACTTGCAGAAACGTATCGTTCGGTCTTTGTTGTACAATTAGATCAGCAAGAAGACGCATTGCAACGTGTATCGTATAGTTATGCAGATGTTTTAACAGAGACAGTAGAGTTAACATTTTACGATGAACCCCATAATGAAGCATTTTATAATTAATGTGTTATTTGTTACATATATTCCCACAAATGAAAAGCTATATTATTTTGCATACTAATTATACCGTAGCAAAATAAGGAGGGACTCTGCATTGAGTAGACGAAGAGGAGTCATGTCAAATCAATTTAAAGAAGAGCTGGCAAAAGAGCTTGGCTTTTATGATGTTGTTCAGAAAGAAGGATGGGGCGGAATTCGTGCGAAAGATGCTGGTAATATGGTGAAACGTGCTATAGAAATTGCGGAACAGCAATTAATGAAACGAAACCAGTAGTTGTAAGATACTTTCTATGCTACGGTAGCCGAGGAGAGATTCCTCGGCTTTTTGCACGCTAAAAGGTGCCATCATTTGATATAAGTAGTTTCATTCTGAATGCTTTTCGTTATAATTAGGGAAGTGTCATCGTCTTACTATAAATTTATGGTAAAATAAACGATAAAAGATTGAGTACATAGAGTGGGTGAATAGATTGAAGCTACTAGTGAAAGCGCCAGCAAAGATTAATCTGTCGTTAGATGTACTGGGAAAAAGACAAGACGGATATCATGAAGTGAAAATGATTATGACAACAATTGATTTAGCAGATCGTTTAGAGCTAATGGAATTAGCAGAAGACCGTATTGAAATTTTGTCCCATAATCGGTATGTCCCAGACGACCAACGCAACTTAGCTTATCAAGCAGCGAAATTATTAAAAGAGAAGTTTAATGTAAAAAAAGGTGTATCTATTACTATTGAAAAAACGATTCCAGTAGCCGCTGGATTAGCAGGTGGAAGTAGTGATGCAGCAGCGACATTACGTGGCCTTAATAAGTTATGGAATTTAGGAATTACAATCGATGAGTTAGCAAAGCTTGGCGCAGAAATTGGGTCAGATGTGTCGTTTTGTGTATACGGCGGAACTGCGATCGCCACTGGAAGAGGAGAAAAAATTGAACACATAAAGACTCCACCTTCTTGTTGGGTTATTTTAGCAAAGCCACACATTGGTGTATCGACTGCTGACGTATATGGAAATTTAAAATTGAATTGTGTTACACATCCAAATGTAGATAAAATGGTTGAAGTCATTAATGGCGGGGACTATAAAGGAATTTGTGATACTGTTGGTAACGTTTTAGAAGATGTGACATTTGCGATGCATCCTGAAGTTGCGCGTATTAAGGCGCAGATGAAACGATTCGGTGCGGATGCCGTATTAATGAGTGGAAGTGGTCCAACTGTATTTGGTCTTGTACACCATGATTCGCGAATGCATCGTATATATAACGGATTAAAAGGATTTTGCGAACAAGTATATGCAGTACGTTTATTAGGAGAGCGAGAAACGCTTGAATAAAGACGTATAATACGTTATGATTTGTTTAGAATATTCGTGATTTGAGGTGAGAGTATGAAAATTAGACGAAGTACAAGATTGGTCGATATGACTTATTATTTGCTACAAAATCCTCGTCAGCTAGTTTCTCTCACTTTTTTTGCTGAAAGGTATCAATCGGCTAAATCATCCATTAGTGAAGATTTAGTTATTATTAAGCAAACGTTTGAACAACAAGGGGTCGGCACATTGCAAACGATACCAGGAGCAGCAGGAGGAGTGAAATATATTCCCTATATAAGTGAAGAAGAGGCAAATCTAATTATTAATGAGCTTTGTAGCTTATTTGAAAATCCAGATCGCATTTTGCCTGGCGGTTACTTATATATGACGGATCTTTTAAGTAATCCTCGCCAGATTAATGGTGCGGGTCGTTTATTTGCTTCCGTTTTTGCTAGACAACCAATTGATGCGGTTATGACCGTAGCGACAAAAGGAATTCCACTTGCTTATGCAGTGGCGAATTACTTAGATGTACCGGTGGTAATTGCGAGAAAAGATAATAAGGTAACAGAAGGACCCACTGTTAGTATTAACTATGTATCAGGTTCCTCTAAGCGAATCCAAACGATGACTTTAGCAAAGCGTAGCCTTCCAGAAGGATCTAACGTTTTAATTATTGATGATTTTATGAAAGCTGGCGGAACCATTCAAGGTATGATGAGCATGCTAGAAGAATTTAAAGCTAACGTTGTTGGAATTGGTGTATTAGTAGAATCTACGGATATCGAAGAAAGGCTTATTAATAACTTTGTATCATTAATTCGTCTGTCGGAAGTTGATGTAAAAGAAAAGGCGATTCAAGTGGAGAAGGGGAATTATTCGCTTGCGCCATTTAATGAAGGAATTGTAGGGGCTGAGTAAAAAGGGTAAAGCAGATAGCTTTATCTTTTTTTATTCTATTTATAAATTATAAAATAGGTGGACAAACTGCTTTTCGTGCACTATTTTTAAAGAGTAAAAATAAATAATAAAAGGGTGAAAAGTATGAAAGTTGTTCAAACAAGCAAAGCACCACAAGCAATCGGACCATATTCACAAGGGATTATTGTAAATAATATGTTCTATAGTTCGGGACAAATCCCGTTAACGGCAAGTGGAGAACTTGTAACGGGGGATGTAACAGTACAAACAGAGCAAGTATTTGAAAATTTACAAGCAGTATTAGCAGAAGCTGGTGCTTCATTTGATACAGTGGTAAAAACAACAGTATTCTTAAAGGATATGGATGATTTTAATGCGGTTAATGAAGTATACGGTTCTTATTTCTCTACTCATAAGCCAGCGCGTTCTTGTGTACAAGTAGCAAAATTACCGAAAGATGTTTCTGTTGAAATCGAAGTAATCGCCCTAGTTAAGTAACCCTTTGTAAGCGATAACCTCTACTAATCTCTATATTCAATTACTTTAAAAATTTTTATCTTAAAAATTTTTAAAAAATTAAAGGGAAAATAGAAATTTTGTGGAATTTATACAAATATATCGCTTATTTAGAAAAGGGTGGTGAACACAAGATGGAAGTGACTGACGTAAGATTACGCCGCGTAAACACAGAAGGCCGCATGAGAGCAATTGCCTCTATTACTCTAGACCATGAATTTGTTGTTCATGATATTCGTGTAATTGATGGTAATAATGGATTATTTGTAGCAATGCCAAGCAAACGTACTCCAGATGGAGAATTCCGTGACATTGCACATCCAATTAATTCTAATACACGCTCTAAAATTCAAGATGCGGTTTTAACAGAGTATCATCGTTTAGGCGAGTTAGAAGAGGTTGAGTTTGAAGAAGCGGGCGCTTCGTAAAATTCGAATGAAAAGGCTTTCGAAAGAAAGTCTTATAATTTTGTAGCAAACTCCTGTAAGCATTTACAGGAGTTTGTTTTTTTTTGGAATAATATCTGTTTTTAATTATAAAAATTCATATTTAGAAAAATAAGGGTAGAAAACTTCTAATTTTTTCAAAATCATTTAAAATAGTATAGCTTATTTCTTAAAAAAGATACTAAAGAGTAAAACATCGTATAAGAATTATGGTAAAATTTAATAGTTATAATGTGTTTCTTGAAATATATGATGATTTAGGATAATATCGTTAATGGATAAATAGGTTGCGATGGAGGGTCTATATGTCAAACAGATTTGCAGTGATTCTAGCTGCAGGTAAAGGCACACGTATGAAGTCCAAGCTATACAAAGTGCTACATCCTGTATGTGGAAAACCAATGGTACAACATGTAGTCGATCAAGTATCTCAATTAGGGATGCAGAAACTTGTAACAGTCGTTGGACATGGTGCTGAAATGGTACAAGAACAGCTAGGAAACGTAAGTGAGTTTGCATTACAAGCAGAACAACTTGGTACAGCACATGCTGTCGATCAAGCTGCAAATGTACTTGCAAATGAAGAAGGAACAACTTTAGTTATTTGTGGTGATACACCTCTAATAACTGCTGAAACGATGGAAGCATTGCTTCAGCAACACGAAGAAGCGGGAGCAATGGCAACGGTACTAACAGCGTACATAGAAGAGCCTGCTGGATATGGCCGTATCGTTCGTAATGAGAATGGTCATGTTGAAAAGATTGTTGAGCATAAGGATGCAAATGAAAAAGAATTAGCTATTAAAGAAATCAATACAGGTACGTATTGTTTTGATAATAAAGCTCTATTTGCTTCACTTTCTAAAGTTTCAAATGATAATGTACAGGGTGAATATTACCTTCCGGATGTTATTGAAATTTTAAAAAATGAAGGTCATATTGTATCAGCTTATCAAACAGAGCACTTCGATGAAACGTTAGGTGTTAACGACAGAGTCGCTCTATCGCAAGCGGAAATTATTATGAAAAACCGTATTAACCGAAAAAACATGGTAAATGGTGTTACAATTATTGATCCAAGTAACACATACATTTCTGCTGATGCAATTATTGGCAGTGATACAGTTCTTCACCCAGGAACAATTATTGAGGGGAACACTGTAATTGGTTCTGATTGTGAAATTGGACCACATACAGTAATTCGCGACAGTGAAATTGGAGAGCGTACGGTAATTCGTCAATCTACTGTACATGACAGCAAACTTGGTACAGAAGTATCAGTGGGTCCATTTGCACATATTCGCCCAGATTCAGTTATTGGAGATGAAGTGCGCGTTGGAAACTTCGTAGAAATCAAAAAAACTGTTTTTGGTAATAGAAGTAAAGCTTCACACTTAAGTTATATCGGGGATGCACAAGTTGGAGAAGACGTGAATCTTGGTTGTGGTTCAATTACGGTGAACTACGACGGAAAGAATAAATTTAAAACTGTGATTGGTAACGGGGTATTTATTGGATGTAATTCAAATCTTGTTGCTCCTGTAACAGTTGAAGATGGTGCTTATGTGGCAGCAGGCTCTACAATTACAGAGAATGTTCCATCAAAAGCATTATCAGTAGCACGTGCACGTCAAGTTAACAAAGAAGACTATGTTGATCAATTGCTGAATAAGAAAAAATCATAATGTGGAGGGTTAATCTAGATGTCGACTCAATATCTAAATTCTAATTTGAAAGTATTCTCTTTAAACTCTAATAAGGAACTTGCTGAGCAAATCGCAAAGCATATTGGAGTAGGACTAGGAAAATGTTCTGTTGATCGTTTTAGTGATGGAGAAGTTCAAATTAACATTGAAGAAAGTATTCGTGGTTGCGATGTATTCATTATTCAATCTACAAGCTTCCCAGTAAACGAACATATCATGGAATTACTTATTATGATTGATGCATTAAAACGTGCATCTGCAAAAACAATTAATATTGTTATTCCTTACTATGGTTATGCGCGTCAAGACCGTAAAGCGCGTTCTCGTGAACCAATTACATCGAAACTTGTAGCAAACTTGCTTGAAACAGCAGGTGCAACTCGTGTAATCACTCTAGATTTACATGCTCCACAAATTCAAGGATTCTTTGATATCCCAATCGACCACTTAATGGGTGTACCGATTCTTTCAGATTACTTTGAAACAAAAGGTCTTAAAGATATCGTAATCGTATCTCCTGATCACGGTGGTGTAACTCGTGCTAGAAAAATGGCAGACCGCCTAAAAGCGCCAATCGCTATTATTGATAAGCGTCGTCCTCGTCCGAATGTATCGGAAGTAATGAACATTATCGGTAACATCGAAGGCAAAACAGCAATTTTAATTGATGACATCATTGATACAGCTGGTACAATTACATTAGCGGCAAACGCTCTTGTTGAGAACGGTGCTTCTGAAGTATATGCTTGCTGTACACACCCAGTATTATCTGGCCCAGCAATTGAGCGTATTCAAAATTCGAATATTAAAGAGTTAGTTGTAACGAACTCTATCGTATTACCAGAAGAAAAGAAAATTGATAAAGTACATGAACTTTCAGTTGCTCCATTAATCGGAGAAGCAATCATTCGTGTATACGAAGAAGAATCAGTAAGTGTATTATTCAATTAATTGGATAGAATGAGACGTAACCAAGATTGGTTACGTCTTTTCGTATCGAAAAAAGAAAGTAGTGGTACAAAGAATGAAATTAATAGTAGGACTTGGGAACCCAGGTAGAGAATATGAATTAACAAGGCATAATATTGGGTTTATGGCGATTGATGAACTTGCCAAGCGTTGGAATATTTCTTTGAATGAACAAAAATTCAAAGGGCTATTTGGTGCAGGCTTTGTTAATGGGGAAAAGGTAATCTTATTAAAGCCACTTACATATATGAATTTATCTGGGGAAAGTATCCGTCCGCTCATGGATTATTATAAAATTGATGTCGAGGACTTCATCGTCATGTATGATGATTTAGATATTCCTGTAGGTAAATTACGCCTTCGCATGAAAGGAAGTGCAGGTGGACATAATGGTGTGAAATCAACAATTTCACATTTAGGAACACAAGAATTTCAACGTATCCGCATGGGAATCGATCGCCCGAAAAGTGGGATGAAAGTAGTGGATTATGTATTAGGGCGTTTTACATCTGAAGAACTTCCTGGTGTCAATGGGTCCATTGAAAAGACAGCAGATGCATGTGAAGAGTGGTTAAATAAACCATTTCTCCAAATTATGAATACTTTTAATAGTTAAGAGTATAATCTAGAATATTTTATTTTGCTTTAACCCATACTAGTAGTAACTGGATATTTAGGAGGCTAGTATGGAAGGGTATTATTACTGTAGACATTGCGAGAGTAATGTAGGTTCCGTTACCGTAGAAAAAGTATATAGCGACGTTTTGCTTCAACTAACAGAGCAAGAAGTAGTGGATATGATTCATTTTCATGAGAATGGAAATATATATATAAAAACGATTTGTGAATCGTGTCAAGAAACGCTCGCATCTTATCCTGAGTATTATGAATATGAAAAATTTCTGCAATAAAATGTTGTCGCTTTGGCATGTCCAAAGCATTTTTCTGTTTTCTTTTTCCGAAATATTTGCATAAAATATAGTAACTTGCTCTTTATGTTGAGAGGAGTTTTGATAATGATAGGTTTATTAGAGCAGTTTTATAAAAATGAAGAGATACAATCGGTTATTAATGGGCTAGAAGATGGGTTGAAAGAGCAACTTATATCGGGTATGGCAACATCTTCTCGTTCATTATTAATGGCAGCTTTATATAAAAAAACAAAAAAATCGCAACTAATTGTGACGCACAATTTATACCAAGCACAAAAAGTACATGAAGATTTAGTGGCTTTACTTGGTGAAAAAGATGTGTGGTTATATCCCGTAAATGAATTGATAGCATCGGAAATTGGTGTTGCAAGTCCAGAATTGAAGGCGCAGCGTATTGAAGTGTTAAATCGCTTAGCGGCGGGAGAGAATGGGATTATTGTAGCGCCAGTTGCAGGACTACGTAGATTTTTACCAATAAAAGAATTATGGAAGCAAAGGCAAATTGAAATCAATCTAGGGCAAGAGATTGATCTAGATGCACTTTTGTATACTTTACATCATATTGGCTACGAGCGTAAGTCAATGGTAGAAGCTCCAGGAGAGTTCAGTTTACGCGGGGGAATATTAGATATTTATCCATTAACGGAAGAATTACCATTTCGTATTGAATTCTTCGATACAGAAGTCGATTCTATTCGATTGTTTGATGTGGATGAACAGCGCTCTCAAGATAAAAAGGAAAGTGTTAAGTTCGGTCCAGCAACAGAGTTTTTATTTTCACAGGAAGAATTGAAATCGGGAATTAAGCATCTTGAAGAAGGTTTGACTAAGACGATGCAAAAGCTTTCCGATGATAAATTAAAGACTACAGTACTTGAGACGGTAAGTCATGAAATTGAGATGTTGAAAAACGGGCAAAGTATAGAACAAATGTTTAAATATTTATCTATTTTCTATAAAGAACCTGCTAGTCTGATAGATTATTTACCAGAAGATGGTGTTGTGATTTTAGATGAAATTTCCCGTATTCAAGAAACGGCATCACATCTCGAAACAGAAGAAGCGGAATGGTATATATCACTTCTTGGTGAAGGAACAATTATTCAGGACTTATCTTTCTCCCACTCATTTGAGGAGTTTCTTCATCATAAAAAAAGAAGTTTTGTATATTTAACGTTATTCTTGCGCCATATAGCACATACACATCCACAAAATATTGTGAATGTGACATGTAAAACGATGCAGGATTTCCACGGACAGATGCAGTTGTTAAAAACTGAAATTGATAGGTGGAATGAAGGGCATTTTACGACCGTTGTGCTCGGAACAGATGATGAACGTGTAAAAAAACTGCAACATATTTTAAGTGATTATGATATTGATGCAGACATTGTAGAGGCAACAGATATTTTATTGCCTGGAAGGTTACAAATTGCTGTGGGTGATTTACATGCAGGGTTTGAAATGCCGATGCAAAAGCTTGTTGTTATTACTGAAAAGGAGCTTTTTCATAAGAAGGTTAAAAAATCACAACGTAAGCAAAAGTTATCTAACGCTGAACGTATTAAAAGTTATTCGGAATTAAAAGTTGGAGACTATGTAGTTCATGTAAATCATGGTATAGGTAAATTTTTAGGTATTGAGACATTAGAGATTAATGGTGTTCATAAAGATTATTTAAATATTAAATATCAAGGTAATGATAAGTTATATGTTCCGATTGAACAAATTGATCAAGTGCAAAAATATGTAGGATCTGAAGGTAAGGATCCGAAAGTTTATAAATTAGGTGGTAATGATTGGAAAAAGGTTAAAACGAAAGTTGAAAAATCTGTACAAGACATTGCAGATGACCTAATTAAATTGTATGCCGAGCGCGAAGCTTCAAAAGGTTATGCATATACACCAGATACGGCAGAACAACAAGAATTTGAATCTTCATTCCCATATCAAGAGACAGAGGATCAATTACGTTCTATTGACGAAATTAAGAAAGATATGGAACGTGGACGTCCGATGGATAGGCTTCTTTGTGGTGACGTAGGGTATGGAAAGACTGAAGTAGCCATTCGTGCGGCATTTAAAGCAATTATGGATGAAAAACAAGTTGCGATTTTAGTACCGACAACCATTCTTGCACAACAACACTATGAAACAATTCGAGAGCGTTTTCAAGATTACCCGATTAATATAGGGTTACTAAGTAGATTCCGTACGCGAAAACAACAAAATGAAACGATTAAGGGTTTAAAAGATGGAACGGTAGATATTGTAATCGGAACACATCGTATTTTATCTAAAGATGTTACTTATAAAGATTTAGGACTTCTTATTATTGATGAGGAACAAAGATTCGGTGTTACGCATAAAGAAAAAATTAAACAATTGAAAGCGAATGTGGACGTTTTAACGTTAACGGCAACTCCGATTCCACGTACACTTCATATGTCTATGCTTGGTGTGCGTGATTTATCTGTAATTGAGACACCGCCAGAGAACAGGTTCCCAGTACAAACATATGTAGTGGAGTATAATCCAGCATTAATGCGAGAAGCGATAGAGCGAGAGCTTGCAAGAGGAGGTCAAATTTACTTCTTATATAACCGTGTGGAGGATATTGAAAGAAAAGCAGATGAAATTTCGATGTTAGTTCCAGACGCTCGTGTAACATACGCACACGGGAAAATGAATGAAAGTGAATTAGAGTCTGTTATGCTATCGTTTTTAGAGGGGCAGCATGATGTTCTTGTAAGTACAACAATTATTGAGACGGGTGTAGATATTCCGAATGTAAATACATTAATTGTATTTGATGCAGATCGTATGGGATTATCACAGTTGTATCAGCTTCGTGGTCGTGTTGGACGTTCTAATCGCGTCGCGTATGCATACTTTGCATACAAACGCGATAAAGTGTTATCGGAAGTTGCAGAGAGGCGTCTGCAGGCAATTAAAGAGTTTACAGAGCTTGGATCTGGTTTCAAAATTGCGATGAGAGACTTATCAATTCGTGGTGCGGGTAATTTGTTAGGGGCAGAACAACATGGATTTATTGATTCTGTCGGATTTGATCTGTATTCTCAAATGTTAAAAGATGCAATTGAGCAACGTAGAGGAACAGATGGAGTTGAAAATACCGTTAATGTTGAAATTGATTTAGAAGTAGATGCATATTTACCGGATGCGTATATTTCAGATAGTAAACAAAAAATTATGATGTATAAACAATTTAGAGGTGTTTCTGCAATTGAAGATATTGAAGAGCTGCAGGAAGAGATGATAGATAGATTTGGTGATTACCCACAAGAAGTTGGTTATTTATTACAAATCGCAAATATTAAAGTGTTAGCAATGAAAGAACAAATTGAGTTAGTTAAGCAAAATAAATTTGAAGTAACGTTCCTGTTTTCTGAACAAGCAAGCCAAAATATCGATGGTGGGAAATTATTTATGCTAGGGAATAGTTTTGGTCGTATGATTGGTCTTGGTATGGAAGGATCACAATTGAAAATTGTGATGAAAACGAATGGATTAGAGACATCGAAATGGTTAACAATTGCTGAAAATTTATTAAAAGGCTTACCAGATGTAAAAAAAGAAGTAATAAATGCCTAATTTAAGATAAAAAATACAATTCGACGTGCATAGAAGAACTAATGTGTAAAATACTATGTTTAACAGTTGGTGATTTTTACATGAACAGGTAAATTCACCACTTTTGATCATCAGTAGAAAGTGAGGCAGCATTAGAATGAAAGCAACTGGAATCGTACGTCGAATTGATGATTTAGGCAGGGTAGTAATCCCGAAGGAAATTCGTAGAACTTTACGTATTCGAGAAGGAGACCCACTAGAAATATTTGTTGATCGCGATGGAGAAGTGATTTTGAAAAAATATTCTCCAATTAGTGAACTAGGTAATTTTGCAAAGGAATATACGGAAGCTTTATACGATAGCTTAGGACATAATGTGCTTGTATGCGATCGTGATTCTATTATCGCAGTAGCAGGCGTATCTAAAAAAGAATACTTAAATAAAAGTGTTGGCGATTTAATCGAGAAGACAATGGAAGAGCGTAAGTCTGTAATTATGACAGATGAAAGCGAAATTTCAATTATTGATGGAGTAACAGAAAAAGTGAGCTCCTATACAATTGGCCCGATTGTTGCGAATGGGGATCCAATTGGAGCTGTTGTTATCTTCTCTAAAGAGGCTATTATAAGTGAAGTAGAGCATAAGTCAGTAAATACAGCTGCAAGCTTTTTAGCGAAACAAATGGAGCAGTAGTGAAGTGTAATTTCTATAAGTAGCAATCTTTCCTAATTATGATATTTCTATTTGAGAAATTAACTATTTGGAGATATAAGTATATTGAACGAAGGTAGCGCTTTGCTACCTTTTTTCGTTGAACATTTTCTAGTGTTGCACGAACGTATTATTACTTGTGGAGGCAAGGGAGCTTGTTCTTTTCTTTATGATATAATACGAGGGGTGAGAATAGAAAAAGGAGTTTTCTTGTATGGAAGCGAAGAAGTATCAAGCCTTTTGGCGTGGGGCTATTATATTAACAATCGCAAGTTTTGTTACGAAAGTATTAAGCGCTTTTTACCGTATTCCATATCAAAATATAGCGGGTGATATTGGTTTTTATATTTACCAACAAATTTATCCGTTTTATGGATTTTGTTTAATTTTAGCTACTTATGGGTTTCCTATTATTATTTCAAAAATGGTCGCAGAAAGATTAGAACAAGGAAAACAAAAAGAAGCAGAAGAAATTATTTGTGTATCTTTTTGGTTTTTATTAGGAATTGGCTTTATAGGGTTTTTCACATTGTTCTTTGGTGCCGAAACGATTGCATCGGCTATGGGTGATGTACACTTATATAAGTTATTACGTGTTATTTCATTTTCATTCATATTAATGCCATTCTTATCCGTAGCGAGAGGGTATTTTCAGGGATTCAATAATATGATGCCGACGGCTGTTTCACAAGTAATTGAACAAACGATTCGTGTATCTATTATTGTCTTTTTATCACTATTCCTTATTGCTCACGGATTTGATCTATATACAGTCGGTGCAGGTGCTATGTTAGGTTCGATTGCAGGTGGGCTTATTGGGATTATCGTACTTTTACTTTATATGCGTCATGATTTTCGGTCTATTTTCTTTAAAAGTTGGAAGAGAGTTGGAGATAAAAAAAGGATTATTAGAATCCTTTTTTGGCAGGGATTAGCGATTTGTGTTAGTAATTTAGTCCTTATTTTTATACAAATGGCGGATTCTATTTCCTTTTATACCTTGCTTATTCGCGCGGGGGAGCAAGTTGAAAATGCAAAGGTACTAAAAGGTGTTTATGACAGAAGTATCCCCCTTATGCAATTAGGTACTGTCGTGACAACTTCTTTCTCATTGTCACTGATTCCGATTATTACAGCGGCAAAGGAAAGAGGAGATCTTGCTTTTATTCAAGAAAAGGTAAAGTTAGCGATGAAAATAACATTTGTTATTGGATTTGCAGCAGCCATCGGATTAACTTGTATTATTCAGCCTGCAAATATTATGTTATTTGAGAATAGTGATGGGTCAGATGTGTTATCGATTTTATCTTTATCTATTTTATTTAGTTCATTGTCAATTACAACTGCTTCTATTTTGCAAGGGTTAGGACAAACATTAAAGCCAGCAATATTCGTTGTATTTGGAGGTTGTTTGAAGCTAGCTTTAAACTATATATTAATGTCGTATTTTGGTGTAAAGGGAGCTGCAATTGCAACTTTAGTTGCGCTTATTGTAATTGCCTTGCTAAATAGTGTATTACTTATGCGAGCTGTATCAGAGCCGCTTGTTGATAAGCGGAATATGTTAGGTGTAGTTATTAGTGGTATTGGTATGGGGTTTGTATTAATAATCTTTATGCGTGTGTTGCGAATGTCTGGATTAGTAATTGATACAGGACATAGAGGAATTGCGACGCTTGAAGCGTTGTTAGGTGTAGCTATCGGCGGATTAGCATATATGTTTTTAATTTTAAAATTACGTGTATTTACAAAAGAAGAATTAGGAACCGTTATGAAACAAGAGAAAAAAGAAGGTTCATTGAAGAAGAGTGGATAGAGGTGACTGGTTGTGAGTGGAATTATTACTATTTTAGGATTAGGTGCTGGTGAGTTAGATCAGTTAACGATGGGTGTATATCGAAAGATAAAAGAAGCGGACCATATGTTTGTTAGAACGAAGGAACACCCAGTTATAGAAGAATTGGAGAAAGAAGGCATAAAATATACAGCTTTTGACGATGTATACGAAGCGCATGATACATTTGAAATCGTATATGAAACAATCGCGAATACGTTATTAGAACAAGCTAAAGGTACAGAAATTATTTATGCCGTTCCTGGTCATCCGCTTGTAGCAGAAAGAACAGTTCAGCTACTTTTGGAAAAAGGAGAGGTAGCAAATATTGAAGTGCGACTTGAAGGTGGACAAAGTTTCCTTGATCCGATGTTTGCGAGTCTAAAAATTGATCCGATTGAAGGATTTCAATTAATTGATGCTACATCATTTGAAAGAGGGCAATTAGAATTACGTCAACATTTAATCTTTTGCCAAGTGTATGATGCGTTTGTTGCTTCAGATGTGAAACTGCCGTTAATGGAGATGTTGCCAGATGATTACGAAGTGTATATCGTAACAGCTGCAGGAACTTCATTTGAGCAAGTGAAAAAAGTGCCATTATACATGTTAGATCATGAAACGGAATTAAATAATTTAACGAGTGTATATGTACCGCCAGTTAAGGAACGTGCATCCTTATATCAGCAGTTTGATGTGCTTAGAGCAATTATTGCTGATCTTCGTGGACCGAATGGTTGCCCGTGGGATAAAAAGCAAACTCATCAATCTTTAAAGAAATACTTAATTGAAGAAGCATATGAAGTGCTAGAAGCCATTGATGAAGAGGATGATGATCATTTAGTAGAAGAACTGGGTGATATATTATTACAAGTTATGCTTCATGCTCAAATTGGAGAGGATGAAGGTTGGTTCTCTATAGATGATATTATTCGAACTTTATCTGAGAAAATGGTTCGTCGTCACCCGCATGTGTTTGGGAATACGGATGTAAATAATGCTGATGAAGTAATTGCGAATTGGGAAGAGATTAAAAAACAAGAAAAGGGATTCGTGAAAGAATCTGTTTTAACCGGTATTCCAAAAAGCTTACCGCAGCTAATGCGTGCTTATGAAATTCAGAAGAAAGCTGGAAAGGTTGGATTTGATTGGGTTGATGTGCAGCCGATGATAGAGAAAGCCTTAGAAGAATGGCAAGAATTCCAGCAAGAAGTTGTAAACATGGATGAGGAAAAGATGCTAGGTGAATTTGGTGATTTACTATTTGCATTTGTTAATATAGCTCGTCATTATAAAATAGATCCAGAAGAAGCGTTGCGTTCAACTAATGAGAAATTTACCGGTCGTTTTTTATACATGGAAGCAAAAGTAGCAGAAATGAATAAAGAAATGCAAGATTTGTCATTAGAACAGTTAGATGTTTTATGGGAAGAGGCCAAACAAACAGAGCGTTAATAGGGGGACTTGATATGCGTTTAGATAAGTTTTTGAAAGTGTCACGTTTAATTAAAAGAAGAACATTAGCAAAAGAAGTATCTGATCAAGGAAGAATATCCATTAATGGTCAAGTGGCAAAAGCGAGTTCAGATGTAAAGATAGATGATGAATTAACAATTCGTTTTGGTCAAAAAATAGTAACTGTGAAAGTAAATGAATTGAAAGAAACGACTAAAAAAGAAGATGCAGCAAACATGTATAGTATAGTTCGCGAAGAAAAAGTAAAAGCAGAAGAAGGCTTGTTCTAAAATGGGTCACCCCTTCATACATTACTATTAGCTAGTATAAAGCTATGGGGGGATTTTCGTGAATAATGGTTACTCACCTATGTCTTCTAATCAACAAAATGTTTCTGTAGAGCATGATATTATCATGCGTGGCAGGCGTGTAATCGATATTACTGGTGTAAAGCAAGTGGAGAGTTTTGATAGCGAAGAGTTTTTACTTGAGACTGTAATGGGTTTTTTAACAATTCGTGGTCAAAATTTACAGATGAAGAATTTAGATGTAGAAAAGGGTGTTGTATCGATTAAAGGGAAAATTCATGAGATGCTGTATATCGATGAGAATCAAGGGGAGAAAACTAAAGGTTTCTTTAGTAAGTTGTTTAAATGAGCCTAACGATTCAGTTGTATACAATGCTTTCAATGATTGGAATGGGTGCTTGGATTGGTGCATCTTTAGATACGTATCAACGATTCTTAAAACGCCAAGAGCGTAAACGTTGGCTTGTATTTATACATGATATACTATTTTGGATTGTCCAAGCCTTATTTGTTTTTTATGTATTACTGCTCGTGAATGAAGCTGAATTACGTATATATGTATTTTTGGCATTACTATGCGGTTTTGCGGCATATCAAAGTTTATTGAAAGCAGTATACATGAAGATGTTAAATTTTCTCATCTATATTTTTGTGCAAACAATACAATTTTTTGTTCGAATTATACAGCTACTCATGATAAAACCTGTTATTATTATAGCGCAGCTATTTATTGCATTTATATTATTCTTATTTCGTGTACTGCTTTCAATTGGACATGTGTTATGGAAAATGGCGATTTGGATATTACTTTTCATATGGAAAGTTTTTTTCTGGCCTGTTCGATTTATTGCTTCACTCATATGGAAACTTCTCCCTAATCGTGTTAAACTTTTTATAACGAAGCATGTAGGGTTCCTGCAATATATAGCAAAGTTGAAGGGACATATCTCCCAATTATGGGAGCGTATAAAAAAGAAGTTAGGGGGACCTCGGAAATGAGGGAACTGAGACAAAGAACAATCGAAAAACAGAGTCCAAATCCTGTCAAAGAACATATAATACAAACGGATGAGAACAGGAAGCGACTTTATCGCCGTTTAGCGGTTTTTCTTGTCTTTGCTTTTACAATTATTGCGAGTATTAGTGTAACGTTTTATCAACAAAACAGTTCCATTAAAGCAAAAGAGGCAAAAGTTAAGGACATGAAAAAAGAACTGGATTCATTAACGAAAAAAGAAAAAAGTCTAAAAGACGAAGTTCAAAAGTTAAATGATGAAGAGTACGTTTTAAAGATTGCTAGAAGGGATTATTTCTTCTCCGGAAAAGGGGAGATAATTTTTCCTGTTTCTAAGTAGAGTATGTCTTATTGACACTATATTTTAGGATTATATATAATAAAGTAAAATTTGACTTTTTAACCACTAAGGAGGAGCATTTTTTTTATGTCAATCGAGGTAGGCAGCAAGTTACAGGGTAAAGTAACAGGTATTACAAATTTTGGCGCTTTTGTGGAGCTGCCAGAAGGCTTAACGGGTCTTGTTCATATTAGTGAAGTTGCTGATAATTATGTGAAAGATATTAACGATCACTTAAAAGTGGGCGACCAAGTAGAAGTAAAAGTTATTAATGTTGAAAAAGATGGAAAAATTGGTCTATCTATTAAAAAAGCGAAAGAACGCGAAAAAACAGAAGGAGATCGTCCACGTGGTGAATACCAACAACGCGGTGGTGATCAACAACGTTCTGGACGTCCACAACGTAATAATCGTTCTTTCAACAGAGATAACCGCGGTGGCGGTAACGACCGAGCTCCAAAAGAAACATTTGAGCAAAAGATGGCACGCTTTTTAAAAGATAGTGAAGATCGTTTAACTTCTTTAAAGCGTAACACAGAATCTAAACGTGGTGGCCGTGGCGCACGTCGCGGATAATAAGTCCGTTTAATTCTTAGCATATAGAGAGGTACCCAGAGTAATTACTCGGGTACTTTTTTATGTGAGAGAATATATTTTTAAAAAAGTTTTTTAGATGTATTGACTTTAAAACATATCTGATGTAAGATACTAATTGTCCGTTAAATACGACGACATGGCGGTGTAGCTCAGCTGGCTAGAGCGTACGGTTCATACCCGTGAGGTCGGGGGTTCGATCCCCTCCGCCGCTATATTTAATTTAACGGCCCGTTGGTCAAGTGGTTAAGACACCGCCCTTTCACGGCGGTAACACGGGTTCGAATCCCGTACGGGTCATCTAAAAAAGATCATGCAAATTGCATGATCTTTTTTTGTTAAGTAAATTAAGACATACAACACTTCTACAAAATCACCCTATATTTTCTGAATATTCCATCGACTATAAATAGATAAATTAAATACTGTGTATATATGTAGACTTATTTCGAATAAAACGTCGAACGATTATAAAAGTGAAAACTGTTGTTTTGACAAAAATCCCAATAATCATCTTTTATAATGACAGTAATTAAACTATGCAGGTGGTGTTAAAAATATGCCTAAAGCAGGAAGGACTACTATGAATACAAGTACATTGGCGATGAATGAAAGTCAGCTTGGAACAATGAAGTGGACAAGTAAGTTGCGAATGAAATTTGAACAAGTTTTCTTTAGATGGGGATTCATAATTGTTGTTATTGGTTTTCTTTTGGGACGAGCATATATATTAACGAACATCTTACCTTTTGCATTGCCGTTTTTTGCTGCTGTTTATGTTATGAAGCGAGATAAAATGCCGCTCGCATTTTTAGCTCTAATGGGAGGAGCACTTTCAGTTTCGATAGATAATTTATTTTTTACTTTTGCATCTATTTTTACTTTCTTCATTTATAATATCTTCTTTAGTCGATTTACACGTAAAACTGTTGGACTTGTACCATTCCAAGTATTTATCTCCGCATTAACCGCACATTTAGTTGTTGTATATTTTGCGCAACAAACCGTCACCATGTATGACTTGCTCGTTAGTACGATCGAAGCAGGGCTTAGTTTCGTATTAACGATGATATTTCTGCAAAGTGTTCCACTCTTGGTGGAAAGGAAAGGGAAACAACAAGCGTTAGAAACAGAAGAAATTGTTTGTTTAATTATATTACTAGCATCTGTTTTAACGGGTACAACAGATTGGTTCGTTTATGATGCTTCTATTCAACATATTTTCACTAGATACTTAGTATTAGTATTTGCATTTATTGCTGGTGCGGCTACAGGGTCCACGGTGGGAGTCGTCACTGGATTGATATTAAGTTTAGCGAATGTGTCTAGTTTGTCTCAACTTAGCCTCCTTGCCTTTTCAGGGTTGCTTGGGGGATTGTTGAAAGAAGGAAAGCGTATAGGAGTTAGTTTAGGGTTATTAATTGGTACAAGTTTAATTACGTTATATGTAGACAAGCAAACAAGTATTGTAACAACCTTAATTGAATCTGGTGTGGCAATTGTTTTCTTTTTATTAACACCGAAACTTGTTATGGATCGTATTGCTAAATTTATGCCAGGTACACAAGAACACTCACAAGATCAACAACAATATTTACGAAGAATGCGCGATGTTACAGCGAACAAAATCAATCAATTTGCTAATGTATTTGCCGCTTTGTCTAATAGTTTTTCTGTATATGGGTACGTGGAAGAGGAAGATAAAGAAACAGAAGCGGATTTATTTTTAAGTACAATTACTGCAAAAACATGTCAAACGTGCTTTAAGAAGGATCAATGTTGGGTAGTTAATTTTGATAAAACGTACGATTATATGAAACAAATAATGAACGAGACAGAAGAAGGAACGTTGCAGCATAATCGGAAGTTAGTTCGTGAATGGGACAAGCATTGTGTGAGAGGGAAGAAAGTAACGGATTTAGTAGCAGGTGAATTAGATCACTTCTATGAGGGACAGAAATTAAGAAAACAAATGAAGGAAAATCGTAGAATTGTAGCCGAGCAATTACTAGGTGTATCAAAAGTAATGGAAGACTTCGCTAAGGAGATACAACGAGAAAGAGAGAATCATCAAGCGCAGGAGGAGCAGATTTTACAAGCGTTTCGTGATTTTGGTGTCGAAGTGGAGCATGTTGATATTTATTGTTTAGACAGAGGAAGTATCGATATTGAAATGTTGATTCCAGCTGTATCTAATGAGCATGGAGAATGTGAGAAGTTGGTTGCGCCGATGCTCTCGGATATTTTAAAAGAAAATATCGTTGTTAAGCATGAAGAGAAATCCTCTTATCCAAATGGTCACAGTTTAATATCATTTGGTTCAGCGAAGACCTATTCTCTTGATACAGGATTGGCTACGGCTGCAAAAGGTGGTGGGTTTGTTTCAGGCGATTCCTACGCGATGATGGATTTAAGTGTTGGAAAATATGCACTTGCAATTAGTGATGGTATGGGAAATGGGCAAAGGGCTCATATGGAGAGTAGGGAAACGGTAAAATTATTACAAAAGATCCTTCAATCAGGTATTGATGAGGAAATAGCGATTAAGTCCATCAATTCAATTCTTTCTTTAAGAACGACAGAGGAGATGTATACCACGCTTGACTTGGCTATGATAGATTTACGGGATGCGAGTGCGAAGTTTTTAAAGGTTGGATCGACGCCGAGTTTTGTTAAACGCGGCAATAATATTTTGAAAATTGAGGCAAGTAATTTACCGATAGGAATTATTGAAGATGTTGAAGTTGATGTGGTTGGTGAGCAATTAAAAACGGGTGATATTCTTATTATGATGAGTGATGGCATTTTTGAGGGAGCGCAACATGTGGAGAATCACGAGTTATGGATAAAACGTAAAATTAAAGAACTACAAACAGAGGATCCACAAGAAATAGCTGATATTATTATGGAAGAAGTAATTAGGTCTGGTGATGGTTATATAAATGATGATATGACTATTGTTGTGGCGAAAGTAAAGAAAAATATGCCGAAGTGGGCTACGATTCCAATAGTGGGAATGCAGGCGCAATAAAATAATCAAAAAAACCTAGGTATTTACCTAGGTTTTTTTGATTAAAAAGGTAATGTAATTACTTTGTTGAATCTACAGGAGGAATGTAAGATAAAAATGTGAGTTTTGTACATCTTTTTTTTGCACAATGTTTGTAAAAGTTGTACCATTATATACAGGGTAACTAATGTTGCAGTTCTTGTTTAATGAAAGGTGATTGCGAAGTTGAAAGATGCATTTGTTGGAAAAGTAGATGACTTTGTAAAGCAGCATGATGTATTAAAGAAACATTCAACAATTGTTGTAGGGGTTTCTGGCGGTCCGGACTCTTTAGCTCTTCTATATTATTTGTTAGAAAAAAGGGCAGAAAAGCAACTCGAAATTGTAGTAGCACATGTGGATCATATGTTTAGAGGTAATGAATCTTATGAGGACCTACAGTTTGTACAGGGTCTTTGCAAAGAGCTGGGAGTTATTTGTGAGACGATAAGGATTAATGTGTCGCAATATCAACAGCAATATGGAATGAATGCACAAGTTGCTGCTAGAGAATGCAGATATGCATTTTTGGAAACAATAATGAAGAAATATGATGCGAGATATGTAGCTCTTGGTCACCATGGAGATGATCAAGTAGAGACGATTTTGATGCGCCTTGTACGAGGGAGTACTCCGAAAGGATACGCAGGAATTGCAGTGAAGCGTCCTTTTCATAATGGATATTTAATTAGGCCGTTACTTGGGGTAACTAAGGAAGAGATTGTTGATTACTGTAATAAGTTAAAAGTTATTCCGCGTATAGATCCGAGTAATAAAAAGGAAGTATATACAAGGAATCGATTACGTAAATATGTCCTTCCTTATTTGAAAGAGGAAAATCCACAAATGCATGAGAAATTCCAAAAATTTAGCGTGCAGATGCAAGAGGATGAGGCTTATTTGCAGGAATTAGCTTTTGAGAAAATGAATAAAGTAATTACAAAAAAAAGCGATAAACAAATTAGCTTATCAATTCCTGCCTTTGAATCCATGTCTATGCCTTTACAAAGGAGAGGGATTCAACTAATATTAAACTATCTTTATGAATATAAGATTCCATCTTCGCTTTCTTCTATACATATTGACAAGGTGATTGAATTTTTTAAGCGGATACAACCTTCAGGTTCATTGGATTTTCCAGGTGGCTTGAAAATTATTCGTACATACGAAGAATGTAGCTTTGGATTTAAACAAGAAATTGTTTCTCCTTTTTTGCAAGATTTATCAGTACCCGGGACAATTACATTACCGAACGGAGATAAACTTGTAACAGAGGTGAGCGAGGATATACCAAGTAACATGAATGAAACAGTGTTTGTTGCTAAGTATAATGATATATCGTATCCACTTCGTATTCGTTCTAGGCAAAATGGAGATCGCATGTCAATACAAGGTATGGATGGTACAAAAAAGATAAAAGCTATTTTTATCGAATCGAAAGTACCGAAAGAAAAAAGAGAAGAATGGCCGATCGTTTGTGATGCAAGTGAAAATATTATTTGGGTACCCTTGTTGAAACGATCTGCATTTGCTATTTCGAAAGAGGTAGCAAAGAAGGGTAAATATATTATTATTCACTACAAAAGCAAGGAGTCTTCCGGGAGGATAATGAAATGATGAATCAAGATATCGAAAAAGTATTAATTTCTGAAGAACAAATACAGGAAAAGGTGCTCGAATTAGGTGCAGTTATTGCAGAGGATTACAAAAATACAGTACCGCTTGCAATTGGTGTACTAAAGGGTGCAATGCCATTTATGGCAGATTTATTAAAGAGAACAGATACATATCTTGAAATGGATTTTATGGCTGTATCTAGCTACGGTCACTCTACTGTTTCAACAGGCGAAGTAAAAATCTTAAAAGATCTTGATACTTCTGTAGAAGGTCGCGATATTTTAATCGTTGAAGATATTATTGATAGCGGTCTTACACTAAGCTATTTAGTAGACCTGTTTAAATATCGTAAAGCGAAATCTGTAAAAATTGTTACATTATTAGATAAACCAACAGGTCGTAAGGTTGATCTGAAAGCGGATTATGTTGGATTTACTGTCCCTCATGAATTCGTTGTAGGGTATGGATTAGATTATAAAGAGCAATACCGTAATCTTCCGTATGTGGGAGTATTAAAACCAAGTGTTTACTCAAATTAATTAAATACAGGCGTTACAATTGTATAGGAAAGTTTTTCTATGTTACGATTTACTATAGTGTTTATGCCGTGAGAGGAGGTTAGGAATGAATCGTATCTTCCGTAATACCATCTTTTATTTACTGATATTCTTAGTAGTAATTGGGATCGTAAGCTATTTTAATGGTTCGACGCAAAAAACGACATCAGTTAGCTACGATAAATTCATTACTAAACTTGAAAAAGGTGAAGTGCGCAATGTGCAGCTTCAACCGAAGAATGGTGTATTTGAAGTAAAAGGACAATTCAATACTTCTAACCAAGGAGAACAATTTGTTACTTATGCACCAAATACTGAGGAATTACAAAAGAAAATTAATGATAAAGCGCAAGGGGCCGAGGTTAAGTATCAACCAGCAGAAGAAACAAGTGCTTGGGTAACATTCTTTACTTCTATCATTCCGTTTGTCATTATCTTCATTTTATTCTTCTTCTTATTAAATCAAGCTCAGGGCGGCGGTAGCCGTGTTATGAACTTCGGGAAAAGTAAGGCGAAGCTATACAATGATGAAAAGAAAAAAATTCGTTTCAGAGATGTTGCTGGAGCGGATGAAGAGAAACAAGAACTTGTTGAGGTAGTTGAATTCTTGAAAGACCCTCGTAAGTTCGCTGAAGTTGGTGCCCGTATTCCGAAGGGTGTTCTATTAGTGGGACCTCCAGGTACAGGTAAAACTTTACTAGCACGTGCTGTTGCAGGTGAAGCAGGCGTTCCGTTCTTCTCTATTAGTGGTTCTGACTTCGTAGAGATGTTCGTCGGTGTCGGTGCATCCCGTGTACGTGATTTATTTGAAAATGCAAAGAAAAATGCTCCTTGTATCATTTTCATTGATGAAATTGATGCAGTAGGACGTCAACGTGGCGCAGGTCTTGGCGGTGGTCATGATGAGCGTGAACAAACGTTGAACCAATTACTTGTTGAAATGGATGGATTCGGTGCAAACGAAGGTATTATTATCATCGCTGCGACAAACCGTCCTGATATTCTTGATCCAGCGTTATTACGTCCAGGTCGTTTTGACCGTCAAATTACAGTAGATCGTCCAGATGTAAATGGTCGTGAAGCTGTACTTAAAGTACACGCTCGTAATAAACCGCTTGATGAGAATGTCAACTTAAGAGCAATAGCAACTCGTACACCAGGATTCTCTGGTGCCGATCTTGAAAACTTATTAAACGAAGCTGCTCTAGTAGCTGCGCGTCAAGATAAGAAGAAAATTGATATGAGCGACATCGATGAAGCAACGGATCGTGTTATTGCAGGTCCTGCTAAGAAAAGTCGTGTTATCTCTGAAAAAGAACGTAATATCGTTGCATTCCATGAAGCTGGCCATACTGTAATTGGTGTTGTCCTTGATGAAGCGGATATCGTTCATAAAGTAACAATTGTCCCTCGTGGTCAAGCTGGTGGATATGCAGTAATGCTTCCGAAAGAAGATCGTTACTTCATGACAAAACCAGAGTTACTTGATAAAATCACTGGTTTACTTGGTGGTCGAGTAGCTGAGGAGATTGTATTTGGTGAAGTAAGTACAGGTGCTCACAACGACTTCCAACGTGCGACTGGCATTGCAAGACGTATGGTTACGGAATTCGGTATGAGTGATAAGCTTGGCCCGATGCAATTCGGTAGCTCACAAGGTGGTCAGGTATTCTTAGGAAGAGACTTCCACTCAGAGCAAAACTACAGTGATGCAATTGCACATGAAATTGATGTGGAAATGCAAACTATTATGAAAGACTGTTATGCTCGTGCGAAACAAATTCTTACTGAAAAACGTGATAAGCTAGATATTATTGCGAAAACGTTACTTGAAGTAGAAACATTAGATGCAGAGCAAATTAATCACTTATATGATTATGGCAGATTACCAGAGCGTCCAACATCTTCAGATGATGTGAAAGTAAACATCAATATGAAGAAAGATGATGAAGACGCAGAAGATAAGTAAGAGATGAAGGAGTGACGATAGTCACTCCTTTTTTATTTGTGGAATGAATGTAAGTGGCAAAAGAATTTAAATAAAACTATTATTAAAAATTGAAATAGAGAGTAATCTTTTTGTACAATGATGAGTATAGAAAAACTGATTATATAAGTATGTGTGATATGATGTTTTTATAAGTTTTATACATACTGCACAAATATAGATTAAATAAGATAAGTGGTGAGAATATGATTTTTGTATTGGATGTAGGGAACACAAATGCGGTACTAGGTGTGTTTGAAGAGGGGAAACTTCGTCAGCATTGGCGCATGGAAACGGATCGTCATAAAACAGAAGATGAGTATGGGATGCTTGTAAAGCAGTTACTTGAGCATGAAGGTCTTTCCTTTGAAGATGTGAAAGGTATTATCGTATCTTCAGTCGTACCGCCAATTATGTTCGCTTTAGAACGTATGTGTGAAAAGTATTTTAAAATTAAACCGCTTGTAGTGGGGCCTGGGATAAAAACAGGTTTGAATATTAAATATGAAAATCCACGTGAAGTAGGCGCGGACCGAATTGTAAATGCAGTAGCAGGTATTCATTTGTATGGAAGTCCTCTTATCATTGTTGATTTTGGTACGGCTACTACATATTGTTATATTAACGAAGAGAAACATTATATGGGTGGCGTTATTACGCCAGGAATTATGATTTCGGCAGAGGCGTTATATAGTAGAGCAGCAAAGCTTCCTCGTATTGAAATTACAAAACCGAGTAGTGTTATCGGGAAGAATACAGTAAGTGCGATGCAATCAGGTATTCTTTATGGATACGTTGGACAAGTGGAAGGTATTGTTAAGCGTATGAAAGAAGAAGCTAAACAAGAACCGAAAGTTATTGCAACAGGTGGATTAGCGAAATTAATTTCAGAAGAATCAAATGTAATTGATATTGTAGATCCATTTTTAACGTTAAAAGGTTTGTATATGTTATATGAACGTAATGCAAATTTACAGTATGAGAAAGGTGAATAAATAAGTATGAAAGATTATTTAGTAAAAGCGTTAGCGTTTGATGGAGAAGTGCGTGCGTATAGTGTGCGTACAACAAACACAGTAAGTGAGGCGCAAAGACGTCATGATACATGGAGAACGGCTTCGGCAGCACTTGGCCGTTCTTTAACTGCGGGTACAATGATGGGTGCTATGCTAAAAGGTGAGCAAAAGTTAACGATTAAAGTAGAGGGTAACGGTCCGATTGGTCCTATCTTAGTAGATGCTCATGCAAATGGAGATGTACGTGGTTATGTAACGAATCCGCATGTTGATTTTGAAGGGACAGAACAAGGGAAATTACGTGTATATCAAGCGGTAGGTACAGAAGGATTTGTAACGGTAATTAAAGATATCGGTATGCGTGAACCGTTTATCGGTCAATCTCCAATCGTTTCAGGAGAATTAGGTGAAGATTTCACATATTATTTCGCGGTTTCTGAGCAGACACCTTCTTCTGTTGGTGTCGGTGTTCTCGTAAATGGAGATGACAGCGTATTGGCGGCGGGTGGATTTATCCTTCAAATTATGCCAGGCGCACAGGAAGAAACAATTTCGTTCATTGAAGATCGTTTACAAAAAATCCCTCCTGTATCAACATTGATCGAACAAGGTCTTTCTCCAGAAGAGCTACTATATGCAGTCCTTGGAGAAGATAAAGTAAAAGTATTAGAAACTATGGATGTTCAATTTAATTGCACGTGCTCGCGCGAACGTATTGAGAGTGTGTTAATTAGTTTAGGTAAAACAGAGTTAGAGCAAATTCGTGAAGAAGAAGAAGAGACGGAAGTTCACTGTCACTTCTGTAATGAACGATATAAATTCGCTAAAGAAGATATTACAAGCCTAATTGAGAGTCTGTAATAAAGAAGTTTATGCGGAGAATCAGCCGCCCAAATGGATTGACAAACAGGGAATTTTCTGACAAAATCTAAATATAGATAAAACCAATAAAAATACTCGGTGTTAGGAGTGACAGGAATGCGAGTGGCACAATCAGTTTCAGAATTAATCGGGAAAACGCCGATCGTTAAGTTGAACCGCATCGTAGAATCAGACAGCGCAGATGTATACTTAAAATTAGAATTTATGAATCCGGGAAGCAGTGTTAAAGATCGTATCGCGTTAGCTATGATTGAAGATGCTGAAAATAAAGGATTATTAAAAGAGGGCGATACAATCATTGAGCCGACAAGTGGTAACACAGGTATTGGCTTAGCGATGGTAGCAGCAGCTAAAGGATATAAGGCAATTTTAGTAATGCCAGAAACAATGAGTATTGAGCGTCGTAATTTATTACGCGCTTACGGTGCTGAATTAGTATTGACTCCAGGGCCTGAAGGAATGGGTGGAGCAATTCGTAAGGCAACTGAATTAGCAAAAGAACATGGGTACTTTATACCACAACAGTTCCAAAATCAAGCGAACCCAGAAATCCACCGTTTGACAACAGGTCCAGAAATTGTTGAACAGATGGGTGATCAATTAGATGCGTTTATCGCGGGTATTGGTACAGGTGGAACAATTACAGGTGCTGGTGAAGTGCTGAAGGAAGCGTATAAAGATATTAAAATTTATGCGGTAGAACCTGCGGATTCGCCAGTATTATCTGGTGGGAAACCAGGACCACATAAAATCCAAGGAATTGGAGCGGGATTTGTTCCAGAGACATTGGATGTAGCGGTATATGATGAAATTATTCAAGTGAAAACAGAGCAAGCATTCGAATATGCAAGAAGAGTTGCTCGAGAAGAAGGTATTTTAGTAGGTATCTCTTCAGGAGCGGTCATCTATGCAGCGACAGAAGTTGCGAAGAAATTGGGTAAAGGGAAAAAGGTACTTGTTATTATTCCGAGTAACGGTGAACGTTATTTAAGTACACCACTTTATCAATTTGAATCATAATTGAATGCGATTGAAAAAGCATCCTTGAAAGAGGATGCTTTTTCTTTTTGGATTGGAAAAAGGAAAAGAGTGAATGACTAGAAAACTTCATGTAAAATAAGAGGTAGTATAATTAATTTATTTTCACTAGCCCTTGAGTATAATCACTCTCTGTATACATAACTTATGTAGTTGGAGCTGGTTAGTCTAAGAGGGTGGGATAAAAGAAAACGGGGTGTTGATATGCAACGAAGAAAATCTTTAGCACTTTCTATTCCATATCAGTTAGATTTCTTTAAGCAGTATAAATTTCTTTCTAAGGATAAACCGCAACATATTTTGTTAGAGAGTGGACGTGGTGGTCGTTATAACATTGTGGGGCTGGACCCAGTAGCGGTAATTCAAGGGAAGAATGAGACGTTACATATAAGAGAAAGTGGTAAGGAAACAATAAAGCAAGGGAATCCATTAGATTTAATGCAAGAATATATGGAGAAATGGAAAACGGACTATAATCCGGAGTACCCGCCTTTTCAAGGTGGTGCAATTGGTTACTTTAGTTATGATTGTATCCGTTATATCGAAAAACTGCCTTCTCTTGCAGAGGATGATCTGAATATACCTGATATATTCTTTTTATTATTTGATGACGTGTTTGTGTACGATCAAAAAGAACAAGTGTTATGGATTATTACGCATTATGTAGATAAACATGAAAAGGCAGAAGAACGATTAAATGCATGGAAGGATCTTTGGGTGAAAGAAGCACCTAAATTGACTATGCCGTTTGAATGTCCTGAAAAGAAAAATGAAGCAGTTGCTTTTACGGAAGAGGGCTTTATAAAGGCCGTTGAACGTATTCAAGAATATATTGGAGCGGGTGATGTGTTTCAAGTAAACTTGTCGACAAGGCAAGAAAGAACTTTACAAACACATCCGCTAGAAATTTATACAAGTCTTCGTGAAATTAATCCATCTCCATATATGGGCTACTTGGAGCTTGGGGATTTTCAAATTGTTAGTGCTTCGCCTGAATTGCTAATTAAAAAACAAGGGCCAGAAGTAAGTACAAGACCAATTGCTGGTACAAGATCCCGCGGTGCGAATGAACAAGAGGATGAAGAATTAGCAAGGGAATTAATTGAGAACGAAAAGGAAAGAGCAGAGCATGTAATGCTTGTGGATTTAGAACGAAACGATTTAGGCCGGATTTGTAAATATGGAACGGTTGAAGTAGATGAATTTATGGTAATTGAAAAGTACTCGCACGTTATGCATATTGTTTCTAATGTGCGCGGTGAAGTGGAAGAAGATAAGGATGCGTTCGATTTAGTAAAGGCTGTATTTCCTGGCGGGACAATTACTGGTGCTCCGAAAATACGTACGATGGAAATTATTGAAGAACTAGAACCTGTTCGCCGAGGGATTTATACGGGGTCAATTGGTTGGATCGGTTATTCCGGAGATACGGAATTGAATATTGTAATCCGAACACTGCTTGCTAAAGATGGGCAAGCGCATGTACAAGCTGGAGCGGGAATTGTAATTGATTCGAATCCAAAAAATGAATATAAAGAGTCGTTAAAAAAGGCAATCGCTTTATGGCGTGCGAAAGAAAGTAGCGAAGAAACGGTTAGGTGAGAGAAATGATATTGATGATTGATAATTATGATTCTTTTACATTTAATTTAGTGCAGTTTCTTGGAGAACTTGGACAAGAGCTTGTTGTTAAGCGTAATGATGAGGTGACTATTTCGGATATTGAGAATATGAAACCAGACTTTTTAATGATTTCGCCAGGTCCATGTAGTCCTAATGAAGCGGGTATTAGTATGGAAGTTATTCAATACTTCGCTGGAAAGATTCCGATTTTTGGAGTTTGCCTTGGGCACCAATCAATTGCGCAAGTGTTTGGTGGAGAGGTTGTTCGTGCAGAACGATTAATGCATGGGAAAACGTCGCCTATGCATCATGACGGAAAGACGATTTTCTCGGATATTCCTAATCCGTTTACTGCAACGCGTTATCATTCGCTTATTGTTAAAAAAGAGACGTTACCAGAATGTTTAGAGATCACATCTTGGACGGAAGAGGGAGAGATTATGGCGCTTCGTCATAAAACGTTGCCGATTGAAGGTGTACAATTCCATCCAGAATCTATTATGACTTCTCATGGGAAAGAGTTGTTACATAATTTTATTCGCAAATATAGTCCAAGTGTGACGTTATGTTAATTTACGTAAATGGCGCGTATGTAGAAGTGAGTGAAGCGAAAATTTCTCCTTATGATCATGGTTATTTATATGGGCTTGGAGTTTTTGAGACGTTTCGTATTTATAATGGTCATCCTTTCTTGTTGGGTGATCATTATGAACGTTTAATGGATGCGCTGGATACATTGCAAATCAAATGGACAATGACGAAAGATGACGTAATACGTATTTTGGAGAATCTACTCGTTAAGAACGAATTGAAGCATGCGTATGTACGCTTTAATGTATCGGCGGGTATAGATGAAATAGGGTTGCAAACGAATGTGTATGAAGAACCATCTGTTATTGTTTTTATAAAACCTTTAGCAATTCCAGGAGAAGTAGTGGAGAAAGAAGGGGTTATTTTAAAACAAGTACGAAATACACCAGAGGGTGCGTTTCGCTTGAAGTCCCATCATTATTTAAATAATATTTTAGGGAAACGCGAAATTGGAAATGGTGTGAATAAGGAAGGGATTTTCCTTACTGAAGCAGGTTATGTTGCAGAGGGGATTGTTTCGAATCTCTTTTTTGTTAAAGGAGGTACTTTGTATACTCCTTCGTTAGAAACAGGGATTTTAAACGGTATCACTCGTGCATTTATTATAAAGGTTGCTGAAGAGCTGGGTATAGAAGTAAAGGAAGGTTTCTTTACAAAAGATGAATTGCTTTCAGCCGATGAAGTGTTCGTGACGAACTCTATTCAAGAAATTGTTCCTCTTTATCGTATAGAGGGGGAAGATTTCCCGGGCAAAGTGGGAATAGTTACAAAAAGATTTATGGATCTTTATGAAGTGCAGAGAGAGAAGTTGTGGAGCAGAAATGAATTGCGAAGAGGAGATGTGTAATTTGAAGTGGGATTATGATTTACGCTGCGGCGAATATACATTGAACTTAAATGAAAAGACATTAATTATGGGGATTTTAAATGTAACACCAGATTCGTTTTCTGATGGTGGGAGTTACGACGAGGTAGATGCTGCAGTGCGTCACGCGAAAGAAATGAAAAATGAAGGTGCTCATATTATTGATATCGGTGGTGAATCTACCCGCCCAGGTTTTGCTAAAGTTTCGGTAGAAGAAGAAATAAAGCGAGTCGTTCCGATGATTCAGGCAGTTTCGAAAGAAGTGAAATTACCTATTTCTATTGATACGTATAAAGCTGAAGTTGCAAAACAAGCGATTGAAGCTGGTGCTCATATTATTAATGATATTTGGGGAGCGAAGGCGGAACCGAAGATTGCTGAAGTTGCAGCCTATTATGATGTACCCATTATCTTAATGCATAACCGAGATAATATGAACTATCGCAACTTAATGGCTGATATGATTGCTGATTTGTATGAAAGTATTAAAATTGCTAAAGATGCTGGTGTGCCAGATGAGAATATTATTTTAGACCCAGGTATCGGTTTTGCGAAAACGCCTGAACAAAATTTAGAAGCGATGCGTAATTTAGAACAGTTAAATGTACTGGGTTATCCAGTCCTCTTAGGTACTTCAAGAAAGTCCTTTATTGGTCATGTATTAGATTTACCTGTGGAGGAACGTCTTGAAGGAACGGGCGCTACCGTTTGTCTTGGTATTGAAAAGGGCTGTGAGTTTATCCGTGTTCATGATGTGAAAGAAATGGCGCGTATGGCTAAGATGATGGACGCGATGATTGGTAAGGGGGGCAAAATAATTGGATAAAATTTATATCCATGATATGGAGTTTTACGGTTATCATGGTGTATTCCCAGAAGAGAATAAATTAGGTCAGAGATTTAAAGTGGATTTAACGGTGGAGTTAGATTTAAAACACGCAGGAGAAAGCGACGACTTGAAGCATTCTGTCAATTACGGGGAGCTTTTCGAACTATGTAGAAAAGTTGTTGAAGATAGAACGTATAAGCTTGTGGAGAGTATCGCTGAAAATATAGCTACAGATATATTGAAAGAATATGAGAGTATTTCACGGTGTACAATTAAGGTAATTAAACCGGATCCACCAATACCGGGGCATTATCGTGCTGTAGCTGTGGAAATTACGAGAGAGCGTCCATGAATAATATAGCGTACATTGCATTAGGTTCAAATATTGGAGAGCGTTATACGTATTTAACTGAAGCGATTCAGTTTTTAAATAAAAACCCTTATATCCAAGTTGATGATGTTTCGTCTGTATATGAAACAGAACCAGTTGGTTATACTGACCAAAGTTGCTTTTTAAATTTAGTTATAAAAATTTCTACCAATTTATCGCCACAAGAATTATTGAAAATAACGCAAAAGGTAGAGAATGATTTAGGAAGAAAGAGGGAAATTAGGTGGGGCCCGAGGACCATCGACCTTGACATTTTACTATATAATCAAGAAAATATTGAAGCAGAGAATCTTATTGTTCCGCATCCGCGGATGTTCGAAAGAGCTTTTGTTATCGTTCCGTTGTTAGAAATTAATCAAGATATAAAACAAGACATTTCATGTTCACAAGTAGAAGAAATGAAAAGGCGAGAGGGAGTAACGGTATGGAAGCAGAAAAATGGGGAAGACGCATTCGTGCTTTTCGAAAGCTAAAAGGCTATACACAAGAAGGTTTTGCTAAAGAATTAGGGGTATCTGTATCTGTTTTAGGTGAAGTTGAGAGAGGGAATCGATCGCCTTCCCAAGATTTTGTAGTAGAAGTTGCTAAAGCATTAAAGGTCTCGATAGATGAACTAATGCCGAAGTGACTATGAAGGAAGGAGCAAATCGAGTGTTAAAGATTGCAAATATTGAGATGAAAAATCCGGTTGTATTAGCACCGATGGCGGGAGTGTGTAACTCTGCATTCCGTTTGACAGTAAAAGAATTTGGTGCAGGTTTAGTTTGTGCCGAAATGGTAAGTGATAAGGCAATATTACTTAATAACAAAAGAACATTAGATATGCTATATATCGATGAGAGAGAAAAGCCATTAAGTTTACAAATTTTTGGTGGAGAGAAAGAGACTCTTGTCGATGCTGCGAAATACGTAGATAAATATACGACAGCAGACATTATTGATATTAATATGGGGTGCCCAGTACCGAAAATCACTAAGTGTGATGCAGGAGCAAAGTGGCTTTTAGACCCAAATAAAATATATGAGATGGTAGCGGCGGTTGTAGATGCTGTTGAAAAGCCGGTTACAGTTAAAATGCGTATTGGTTGGGATGAAGATCATATTTTCGCAATAGAAAATGCTAGAGCTGTTGAGCGTGCTGGTGGACAAGCGGTAGCGGTTCATGGTCGTACACGAGTGCAAATGTATGAAGGTAAAGCGGATTGGAATATTATTAAAGAAGTAAAGCAGGCTGTAAATATTCCGGTTATCGGAAATGGTGATGTCGAAACACCACAAGATGCAAAGCGTATGCTTGATGAAATTGGTGTAGATGGTGTTATGATTGGTCGCGCTGCTCTTGGAGATCCGTGGATGATTTATCGTACGGTAAAGTATTTAGAGACAGGTGAGTTAATGCCGGAACCAACAGTGCGTGAGAAAATTGATGTATGTATGTTGCATCTAGATCGTCTTATCGATTTAAAGAATGAAAATGTTGCCGTAAGAGAGATGAGAAAGCATGCAGCTTGGTATTTAAAAGGTGTTCGTGGTAATGCGAGTGTGCGTAACGGTATCAATACTTGCGACACACGTGAAGACCTTGCGAATGTATTAGGTGCATTTGTAGAAGAAGTAGAAGCGAAA
>NZ_CP089518.1:85000-87500 GCF_025917685.1 Bacillus cereus
GGGGAGCGTTCTAAGTGCAGTGAAGTCAGACCGGAAGGACTGGTGGAGCGCTTAGAAGTGAGAATGCCGGTATGAGTAGCGAAAGACGGGTGAGAATCCCGTCCACCGAATGCCTAAGGTTTCCTGAGGAAGGCTCGTCCGCTCAGGGTTAGTCAGGACCTAAGCCGAGGCCGACAGGCGTAGGCGATGGACAACAGGTTGATATTCCTGTACCACCTCTTTATCGTTTGAGCAATGGAGGGACGCAGAAGGATAGAAGAAGCGTGCGATTGGTTGTGCACGTCCAAGCAGTTAGGCTGATAAGTAGGCAAATCCGCTTATCGTGAAGGCTGAGCTGTGATGGGGAAGCTCCTTATGGAGCGAAGTCTTTGATTCCCCGCTGCCAAGAAAAGCTTCTAGCGAGATAAAAGGTGCCTGTACCGCAAACCGACACAGGTAGGCGAGGAGAGAATCCTAAGGTGTGCGAGAGAACTCTGGTTAAGGAACTCGGCAAAATGACCCCGTAACTTCGGGAGAAGGGGTGCTTTCTTAACGGAAAGCCGCAGTGAATAGGCCCAAGCGACTGTTTAGCAAAAACACAGGTCTCTGCGAAGCCGTAAGGCGAAGTATAGGGGCTGACACCTGCCCGGTGCTGGAAGGTTAAGGAGAGGGGTTAGCGTAAGCGAAGCTCTGAACTGAAGCCCCAGTAAACGGCGGCCGTAACTATAACGGTCCTAAGGTAGCGAAATTCCTTGTCGGGTAAGTTCCGACCCGCACGAAAGGTGTAACGATTTGGGCACTGTCTCAACCAGAGACTCGGTGAAATTATAGTACCTGTGAAGATGCAGGTTACCCGCGACAGGACGGAAAGACCCCGTGGAGCTTTACTGTAGCCTGATATTGAATTTTGGTACAGTTTGTACAGGATAGGCGGGAGCCATTGAAACCGGAGCGCTAGCTTCGGTGGAGGCGCTGGTGGGATACCGCCCTGACTGTATTGAAATTCTAACCTACGGGTCTTATCGACCCGGGAGACAGTGTCAGGTGGGCAGTTTGACTGGGGCGGTCGCCTCCTAAAGTGTAACGGAGGCGCCCAAAGGTTCCCTCAGAATGGTTGGAAATCATTCGTAGAGTGCAAAGGCATAAGGGAGCTTGACTGCGAGACCTACAAGTCGAGCAGGGACGAAAGTCGGGCTTAGTGATCCGGTGGTTCCGCATGGAAGGGCCATCGCTCAACGGATAAAAGCTACCCCGGGGATAACAGGCTTATCTCCCCCAAGAGTCCACATCGACGGGGAGGTTTGGCACCTCGATGTCGGCTCATCGCATCCTGGGGCTGTAGTCGGTCCCAAGGGTTGGGCTGTTCGCCCATTAAAGCGGTACGCGAGCTGGGTTCAGAACGTCGTGAGACAGTTCGGTCCCTATCCGTCGTGGGCGTAGGAAATTTGAGAGGAGCTGTCCTTAGTACGAGAGGACCGGGATGGACGCACCGCTGGTGTACCAGTTGTTCTGCCAAGGGCATAGCTGGGTAGCTATGTGCGGAAGGGATAAGTGCTGAAAGCATCTAAGCATGAAGCCCCCCTCAAGATGAGATTTCCCATAGCGTAAGCTAGTAAGATCCCTGAAAGATGATCAGGTTGATAGGTTCGAGGTGGAAGCATGGTGACATGTGGAGCTGACGAATACTAATAGATCGAGGACTTAACCATATAATATGAAGCAATGTTATCTAGTTTTGAAAGAATATAAAAAACTTGTTGACTTTAAAAGTTAAATAGGTTATAATAATTCTTGTCTTAAATGAATACAGTCTGGTAATGATGGCAGAGAGGCCACACCCGTTCCCATACCGAACACGGAAGTTAAGCTCTCTAGCGCCGATGGTAGTTGGGACCTTGTCCCTGTGAGAGTAGGACGTTGCCAGGCAATTCGGAGGATTAGCTCAGCTGGGAGAGCACCTGCCTTACAAGCAGGGGGTCGGCGGTTCGATCCCGTCATCCTCCACCATTTAGCCGACTTAGCTCAATTGGTAGAGCAACTGACTTGTAATCAGTAGGTTGGGGGTTCAAGTCCTCTAGTCGGCACCAGTTTTTATTGCAAGAGCCATTAGCTCAGTTGGTAGAGCATCTGACTTTTAATCAGAGGGTCGAAGGTTCGAATCCTTCATGGCTCACCATTTTAATGAAATATGCGGGTGTGGCGGAATTGGCAGACGCACTAGACTTAGGATCTAGCGCCTTTGGCGTGGGGGTTCGACTCCCTTCACCCGCACTTTTAATGAAATAACTCAAACATGTCTTGCGGAAGTAGTTCAGTGGTAGAATACAACCTTGCCAAGGTTGGGGTCGCGGGTTCGAATCCCGTCTTCCGCTCCAATTTCCAATATGACATGCCGGGGTGGCGGAACAGGCAGACGCACAGGACTTAAAATCCTGCGGTGGGTGACCACCGTGCGGGTTCGACCCCCGCCCTCGGCACCATATGCGCCCGTAGCTCAATTGGATAGAGCGTTTGACTACGG
>NZ_CP089518.1:90000-150000 GCF_025917685.1 Bacillus cereus
GAAAAGCACCCCGGAAGGGGAGTGAAAGAGATCCTGAAACCGTGTGCCTACAAATAGTCAGAGCCCGTTAATGGGTGATGGCGTGCCTTTTGTAGAATGAACCGGCGAGTTACGATCCCGTGCAAGGTTAAGTTGAAGAGACGGAGCCGCAGCGAAAGCGAGTCTGAATAGGGCGTTTAGTACGTGGTCGTAGACCCGAAACCAGGTGATCTACCCATGTCCAGGGTGAAGTTCAGGTAACACTGAATGGAGGCCCGAACCCACGCACGTTGAAAAGTGCGGGGATGAGGTGTGGGTAGCGGAGAAATTCCAATCGAACCTGGAGATAGCTGGTTCTCCCCGAAATAGCTTTAGGGCTAGCCTTAAGTGTAAGAGTCTTGGAGGTAGAGCACTGATTGAACTAGGGGTCCTCATCGGATTACCGAATTCAGTCAAACTCCGAATGCCAATGACTTATCCTTAGGAGTCAGACTGCGAGTGATAAGATCCGTAGTCAAGAGGGAAACAGCCCAGATCGCCAGCTAAGGTCCCAAAGTGTGTATTAAGTGGAAAAGGATGTGGAGTTGCTTAGACAACTAGGATGTTGGCTTAGAAGCAGCCACCATTTAAAGAGTGCGTAATAGCTCACTAGTCGAGTGACTCTGCGCCGAAAATGTACCGGGGCTAAATACACCACCGAAGCTGCGAATTGATACCAATGGTATCAGTGGTAGGGGAGCGTTCTAAGTGCAGTGAAGTCAGACCGGAAGGACTGGTGGAGCGCTTAGAAGTGAGAATGCCGGTATGAGTAGCGAAAGACGGGTGAGAATCCCGTCCACCGAATGCCTAAGGTTTCCTGAGGAAGGCTCGTCCGCTCAGGGTTAGTCAGGACCTAAGCCGAGGCCGACAGGCGTAGGCGATGGACAACAGGTTGATATTCCTGTACCACCTCTTTATCGTTTGAGCAATGGAGGGACGCAGAAGGATAGAAGAAGCGTGCGATTGGTTGTGCACGTCCAAGCAGTTAGGCTGATAAGTAGGCAAATCCGCTTATCGTGAAGGCTGAGCTGTGATGGGGAAGCTCCTTATGGAGCGAAGTCTTTGATTCCCCGCTGCCAAGAAAAGCTTCTAGCGAGATAAAAGGTGCCTGTACCGCAAACCGACACAGGTAGGCGAGGAGAGAATCCTAAGGTGTGCGAGAGAACTCTGGTTAAGGAACTCGGCAAAATGACCCCGTAACTTCGGGAGAAGGGGTGCTTTCTTAACGGAAAGCCGCAGTGAATAGGCCCAAGCGACTGTTTAGCAAAAACACAGGTCTCTGCGAAGCCGTAAGGCGAAGTATAGGGGCTGACACCTGCCCGGTGCTGGAAGGTTAAGGAGAGGGGTTAGCGTAAGCGAAGCTCTGAACTGAAGCCCCAGTAAACGGCGGCCGTAACTATAACGGTCCTAAGGTAGCGAAATTCCTTGTCGGGTAAGTTCCGACCCGCACGAAAGGTGTAACGATTTGGGCACTGTCTCAACCAGAGACTCGGTGAAATTATAGTACCTGTGAAGATGCAGGTTACCCGCGACAGGACGGAAAGACCCCGTGGAGCTTTACTGTAGCCTGATATTGAATTTTGGTACAGTTTGTACAGGATAGGCGGGAGCCATTGAAACCGGAGCGCTAGCTTCGGTGGAGGCGCTGGTGGGATACCGCCCTGACTGTATTGAAATTCTAACCTACGGGTCTTATCGACCCGGGAGACAGTGTCAGGTGGGCAGTTTGACTGGGGCGGTCGCCTCCTAAAGTGTAACGGAGGCGCCCAAAGGTTCCCTCAGAATGGTTGGAAATCATTCGTAGAGTGCAAAGGCATAAGGGAGCTTGACTGCGAGACCTACAAGTCGAGCAGGGACGAAAGTCGGGCTTAGTGATCCGGTGGTTCCGCATGGAAGGGCCATCGCTCAACGGATAAAAGCTACCCCGGGGATAACAGGCTTATCTCCCCCAAGAGTCCACATCGACGGGGAGGTTTGGCACCTCGATGTCGGCTCATCGCATCCTGGGGCTGTAGTCGGTCCCAAGGGTTGGGCTGTTCGCCCATTAAAGCGGTACGCGAGCTGGGTTCAGAACGTCGTGAGACAGTTCGGTCCCTATCCGTCGTGGGCGTAGGAAATTTGAGAGGAGCTGTCCTTAGTACGAGAGGACCGGGATGGACGCACCGCTGGTGTACCAGTTGTTCTGCCAAGGGCATAGCTGGGTAGCTATGTGCGGAAGGGATAAGTGCTGAAAGCATCTAAGCATGAAGCCCCCCTCAAGATGAGATTTCCCATAGCGTAAGCTAGTAAGATCCCTGAAAGATGATCAGGTTGATAGGTTCGAGGTGGAAGCATGGTGACATGTGGAGCTGACGAATACTAATAGATCGAGGACTTAACCATATAATATGTAGCAAATGTTATCTAGTTTTGAAGGAATATGCCTTCATAGTTTGGTGATGATGGCAGAGAGGTCACACCCGTTCCCATACCGAACACGGAAGTTAAGCTCTCTAGCGCCGATGGTAGTTGGGACCTTGTCCCTGTGAGAGTAGGACGTCGCCAAGCAACTAAGACACGAGTCATTTGACTCGTGTTTTTTCGTGTTTTCTTTTATAATTCATAGTAATTTAAAAAATCTTTACTTAAAGAACCGTCCTTTTGATTAAAGACTGTGAAATGTGGCTAGGATAGTGAATAAGCAAAAGAGTTGCAAATTTTTTTAATACGTATATAATTAAAGTCAAAGATAGTCAAAGTCAATAAAGGTGGCGGATAAATGAGAAATATATCTGATATCATTGAGAAATATCTAAAGCAAGTTATTGACTTAAGTAATAATAATGTGATTGAAATCAAGAGGAATGAGATCGCGGATCGATTCGATTGTGTTCCGTCTCAAATCAACTATGTAATCAATACCCGTTTTACGTTAGAAAGAGGATTCGTAGTAGAAAGTAAACGAGGTGGAGGAGGTTACATTCGCATTATAAAAGTCAAACTGCATGACGATATAGACATTATTGATCAAATGCTTCATATGATTGATCATAGCGTTGCACAAGGAAATGCAGAAAGTATGGTTATACGTTTAATAGAAGAGGGCATCATAACAAATCGTGAAGCTAAACTTATGTTAAGTGTACTAGATCGTTCTGTATTATTAATGGATGTTCCTTCTCGAGATGAACTTAGGGCTCGAATATTATGCGCAATGTTAAGAACACTGAAATATAAATAAATATAACTTTTGTAAAAATGATAACTAAGATAATGCAGTTTAATATTGTAGGGATTTTGAAGGGTAACATGTGCTTTTATTAAATAGATTAAGGCAAGAGAACAATCTAGTAATGTATGAAAAGTATCATGAGATAGATCGTTCCTGTTGTAAAGGTGGGGATAGCGATGACTTGTCAAAATTGTAATATAAGAACAGCAACTTTACATTATACAAAAGTAATCAACGAGAAAAAGGCGGAAGTTCATCTTTGTGAGCAATGTGCAGAACAAAGTGGCTATACGTCTTTCTTTCAATCACAGCACTCTAATTTTTCATTCCATGAACTATTAGCCGGATTATTACATGGTGAATCAGCAATGTTTGAAGAAGGACAAAATACATTTTCGAATATAAATATACTAAGATGTCCAGATTGTAAGATGACATATGAACAATTTACAAAAGTGGGACGCTTTGGTTGTGCTTCTTGTTACGATACATTTAAAGAGCATTTAAAACCACTATTAAAACGTCTACACGGTGGACATACAGATCATTGTGGAAAAATTCCAGAGCGTATAGAAGGAAATATCCACTTAAAGAAAGAATTAGATGAACTAAAACTTACTCTGAAGCAATCTGTGCAAAAAGAGGAGTTTGAGAAAGCAGCTGAAATACGAGATGAAATTCGAGGTCTTGAAAATCGGCTTAGTGAGCATAGAGAGGGGGAATAGTTCTATGTCACTGGACAGAATTATGAACGAAGCAATTAGTCCGTGGATGAAGGGAGATGGCCCTGATTCTGATATTGTTTTAAGTAGTCGAATTCGTTTGGCTCGTAATTTAAAAAAATATCAATTCTCTACTATGCAAAACGAGAAAGAAGCTAAACAGATTCATGAATTATTTAAGAAGAAGTTTGTAAATAAACCGGTAGAACCTTTTGGGAAGTTTGAACTATTAAAAATGGATGAATTAAATCCTCTTCAAAGGAGGGTTTTAGTTGAGAAACATTTAATTAGTCCAAATCTTGCAGGAACAGAATACGGAGCATGTTTACTATCAGAAAGTGAACATATTAGTATCATGCTTAATGAAGAGGATCACGTTAGGATTCAGTGTTTATTTTCAGGGTTACAGTTATCAAAGGCGCTTCAGAGTGCCAATCAAATAGATAATTGGATCGAGGAAGAAGTTGAATACGCTTTTGATGAATCACTTGGATATATTACGAGTTGTCCTACTAACGTTGGTACAGGATTAAGGGCCTCTGTAATGATTCATTTACCGGGACTCGTTTTAACGAAAAGGATTAACCGTATTATACAAGTAATTCAAAAATTAGGGTTAGTAGTAAGAGGAATATACGGTGAAGGTAGCGAAGCGTTAGGTAATATATTTCAAGTGTCCAATCAAATGACACTAGGTAAAGCAGAAGAAGATATTATTGCAGATTTAAAGAGTGTCATTCAACAAATTATACAACAAGAAAAAATAGCTAGAGAATTAATCGTACAAAATTCGAGTGTTGAGCTTGAAGATAAAGTATATCGTTCTTACGGTATACTCTCTAATAGTCGTTTAATCCAATCTGCGGAAGCGGCTACTTGTTTATCCGATGTACGAATTGGTATTGACCTAGGATATATAAAAGGGATATCAAGAAATATTTTGACTGAGTTAATGGTCCTTACTCAGCCAGGCATTTTGCAGCAATATGCAGGAGGACCTTTAGGGCCAGAAGAAAGAGATTATCGAAGAGCAACCTTAATCCGTGAGCGATTACGTATTGAACAAAACTAAGCGCAAGTAGGAGGCGATTTCTATGATGTTTGGAAGATTTACAGAACGAGCACAGAAAGTATTAGCTTTATCTCAAGAGGAAGCAATTCGCATTGGGCATAATAATATTGGTACAGAACATATTTTACTTGGGCTTGTACGCGAAGGCGAAGGGATTGCAGCAAAAGCGTTAATTGCTCTTGGATTAAGTCCAGAGAAAGTTCAAAAAGAGGTAGAAGCATTAATTGGGCGTGGAACAGAAGCTTCACAAACAGTACATTACACACCTCGTGCTAAAAAGGTTATTGAGTTGTCTATGGATGAAGCGCGTAAGCTGGGCCATTCCTACGTGGGAACAGAACATGTTTTACTGGGTTTAATCCGTGAAGGTGAAGGGGTAGCGGCACGTGTTTTAAATAATTTAGGTGTAAGTCTAAACAAGGCAAGACAACAAGTACTGCAACTTCTTGGAAGTAACGAAGCTAGTTCAGGTCACCAAGGTGGTTCATCAACAAATGCAAATACACCGACGCTTGACAGTTTAGCACGTGATTTAACAGTTGTGGCACGTGAAAATCGTTTAGATCCTGTTATTGGACGTAGTAAAGAAATTCAACGCGTAATTGAAGTGTTAAGCCGTAGAACAAAAAACAATCCAGTATTAATTGGAGAACCTGGTGTAGGTAAGACAGCAATTGCAGAAGGGTTAGCACAGCAAATTGTAAATAATGAAGTTCCTGAAACTTTAAGAGATAAGCGTGTTATGACATTAGATATGGGAACAGTTGTAGCTGGAACGAAATATCGTGGTGAATTTGAAGACCGTTTAAAGAAAGTGATGGATGAAATTCGTCAAGCGGGCAATATTATTCTATTTATTGATGAGCTTCATACATTAATTGGTGCAGGTGGAGCAGAAGGTGCAATTGATGCGTCAAATATTTTAAAACCATCTTTAGCTCGTGGTGAATTACAATGTATTGGGGCGACAACTTTAGATGAATATCGTAAATATATTGAAAAAGACGCAGCTTTAGAGAGACGTTTCCAGCCAATCCATGTTGATGAGCCGAGTTTAGAGGAATCAATTCAAATTTTGAAAGGTTTACGTGATCGTTACGAGGCGCATCACCGTGTATCTATTACAGATGATGCAATCGATGCGGCTGTAAAACTTTCAGATCGTTATATTACAGATCGTTTCTTACCTGATAAAGCAATTGATTTAATTGATGAGGCTGCATCAAAAGTACGTTTACGTTCTTACACAACACCACCGAACTTAAAAGAGCTCGAAGTGAAACTTGAGGAAATTAGAAAAGAAAAAGATGCAGCTGTACAAAGTCAAGAATTTGAAAAAGCTGCTTCCTTACGTGATATGGAACAACGTTTACGTGAAAAGTTAGAAGATACAAAACGCCAGTGGAAAGAGCAACAAGGAAAAGAAAATTCAGAAGTAACAGTAGAAGACATTGCAAATGTCGTTTCCACATGGACACGTATCCCAGTTTCTAAACTTGCACAAACAGAGACAGATAAATTATTAAACTTAGAATCAATTTTACATGATCGTTTAATTGGTCAAGATGAAGCAGTCGTAGCTGTGGCAAAAGCTGTTCGTCGTGCAAGAGCAGGATTAAAAGATCCGAAGCGCCCGATTGGTTCATTTATTTTCTTAGGACCAACAGGTGTAGGTAAAACGGAACTTGCAAGAGCGTTAGCAGAATCTATGTTCGGTGATGAGGATGCGATGATTCGTATCGATATGTCTGAATACATGGAGAAGCATTCTACTTCTCGTTTAGTTGGATCTCCTCCAGGATATGTTGGATATGAAGAAGGTGGACAATTAACAGAGAAAGTTCGTCGTAAGCCATATTCGGTTGTCCTATTAGATGAGGTAGAGAAAGCTCATCCTGATGTGTTTAATATTTTACTACAAGTATTAGAAGATGGTCGTTTAACGGATTCTAAAGGGCGTACAGTTGATTTCCGTAATACAATTGTTATTATGACGTCTAACGTCGGTGCAGATGCGTTAAAACGTAATAAACATCTTGGCTTTAACGTACAAGATGAGAGCCGCGATTATTCAGATATGAAAGGTAAAGTAATGGATGAACTGAAAAAGGCATTCCGTCCAGAATTCTTAAACCGTATTGATGAAATTATCGTGTTCCATATGCTTGAGAAAAAACATATTCAAGAGATTGTAACACTTATGGTTAATCAGTTAGTGAAACGCTTAAAAGAACAAGAGATTGAATTACACCTAACAGAAGGAGCGATTGCAGCGATTGCTGATAAAGGGTTTGATCGTGAATACGGTGCTCGTCCACTTCGTAGGGCAATTCAGAAGCACGTGGAAGATAGACTGTCAGAAGAACTGTTAAAAGGCGCTATTGAGAAAGGACAAAAAGTTATCTTTGATGTAGAAGGAGAATCATTTGTCATTCATAGTGCGGAAAAGGTAAAATAAGTATAGACAAACAAAGAGGGCTACGCGATAGCCCTCTTTCTTGTACGAGAAGGATAAACGTTTATAGATGAAAGTGAAGTGAAATATAAAAAGATATGGCTAAAAAGAAAACAAAGTTTACATGTCAAGAATGTGGTTATCAGTCACCAAAATATATGGGGAAATGTCCTGGATGTGGTCAATGGAATACGCTTGTTGAAGAGATGGAACCGGTTGTATCATCAAGACGCCTTAATTATGCCAATGCAATCCAATCAGAAGTAACAAAACCAAGACGCCTAACAGAAGTAGAAACAAAGTCAGAGGCGCGTATTGAAACGAAATTCCAAGAGTTTAACCGTGTACTTGGTGGTGGGATTGTAGATGGGTCCTTAGTACTTATTGGTGGAGACCCTGGGATTGGAAAATCAACATTGCTATTACAGATTTCATCGCAATTAGCAGATTCTTCATATGATGTACTATATATATCGGGTGAGGAGTCGGCAAAGCAGATTAAACTTCGTGCAGATCGTTTGCATGTAAAGGGTAGTAATCTATTTGTTGTAGCAGAGACTGATTTACAGCGAATTGCATCGCACATTGAAGAGATGAATCCAGCTTTTGTTGTTATTGACTCCATTCAAACGATACATTTACCTGAAGTGACGTCAGCACCAGGAAGTGTCGCGCAAGTACGTGAATGTACAGCGGAATTAATGAAACTTGCAAAGACGAAAGGGATTCCTATTTTTATAGTCGGACATGTGACAAAAGAAGGGGCAATTGCAGGACCACGTATGCTAGAACATATGGTTGATGCAGTTCTTTACTTTGAAGGAGATCGTCACCATACATATCGTATTTTGCGAGCTGTGAAAAACCGTTTTGGTTCCACAAATGAAATGGGTATCTTTGAAATGAAGGAGCTAGGTCTTGCAGAAGTACTAAACCCTTCTGAAATTTTCCTTGAAGAACGTCCAGTTGGAGTTGCAGGATCCACAGTGGTTGCTTCAATGGAAGGAACAAGACCGGTTTTAGTAGAAATACAAGCATTAATCTCTCCTACTAGTTTTGGAAATCCTCGAAGAATGGCGACGGGAATTGATCATAACCGCGTTTCACTTATTATGGCAGTGTTAGAAAAAAGAACCGGTTTATTGTTGCAAAATCAAGACGCGTATTTAAAAGTCGCGGGTGGTTTGAAATTAGATGAACCAGCAATCGATTTAGCCGTTGCATTAAGTATTGCTTCAAGTTTCAGAGATAAACCTACTGCACCAACCGATGCGGTAATAGGAGAAGTAGGCCTAACTGGAGAAATAAGAAGAGTATCAAGAATTGAACAACGTGTACAAGAAGCAGCGAAATTAGGATTTCAACGTGCTATTATTCCTAGAAAAAATTTGGGAGGATGGACAATTCCAGATGGGATTGAGGTAGTGGGTGTTTCTAATTTAGGAGAAGCGCTTCGTTTGACATTAGGAGGCTAGGCTATGGAGGAAAACAAGCAACGTGTCAAAAGTATGATTAACATTCTACAGCTCGTTGCCCCAGGAACACCACTACGCGAAGGGATAGATAACGTACTTCGTGCGCAAACTGGAGGGCTAATTGTTCTTGGGTATAATGAGCAGATTAAAAGTATTGTTGATGGAGGATTTCACATTAATTGTGCATTCTCACCGGCTAGTTTATATGAATTAGCAAAAATGGATGGGGCACTTATTTTAAATGAAACTGGGAGCAAAATTTTAATTGCAAATGCACAATTAGTTCCAGATCCATCCATTGATTCTATTGAAACAGGTATGCGTCATCGAACGGCAGAGCGTGTAGCAAAGCAGACGGCTAGCCTTGTTGTGGCTATTTCACAAAGACGTAACGTAATTACACTATATCAAGGTAACTTACGTTATACACTAAAAGATATAGGTGTAATTTTAACGAAGGCAAATCAAGCTATTCAAACGTTAGAAAAATATAAAGCTGTATGGAATGATGGGATTACGAATTTGGGCATTCTAGAATTTGAAGAGGTCGTTACAATGTCCGAGGTAGTTCATGTTTTACATAGTGTTGAAATGGTACTGCGTATTAAAAATGAAATATTGAGCTATATTCATGAGTTAGGAACAGAAGGAAGATTAATTCGTTTACAACTCACAGAATTACTAGCTGATTTAGAAGCAGAGGCAGCGCTATTGATTAAGGATTACTACCAAGAGAAAACGCAAGATCACCATCAAATTTTGAAGAAGTTACAAGATCTTGCAAATACACAACTTCTAGAGGATAGCGATTTAGTTAAGTTGCTTGGTTATCCAGGACAAATGAGCTTAGAGGAAAGTGTGACACCGAGAGGATACCGAATCGCAAGCAAAATTTCTCGCGTTCCACCACTTATCATTGAAAATTTAATTAATCGCTTTAAAACGTTGCAAGGTGTTTGTCGCGCAACTATTAATGAATTGGATGATGTGGAAGGAATTGGAGAAGTTAGAGCGAAGAAAATACGAGAAGGCCTAAAAAGAATTCAAGAGCATCTCTATATGAGTAGACACAATTAAGAATATTACATTGATTCCATAATATAACGACACTAGAACATTTTTGGTATATGATATGGTATATTGGTAAATAAAACTATTTACAAAAAAAACACGTCCGCTTTTGCATTCGGCGTTTTGATTAGCAAAACAATGGTTAATAATGAGTAGGAGGTGGTTGGATGTTAAAACGGATCGTACAGCTCTTCTTTTTAGTGATCGGGGGAGCGTTAGGGATTTTCTTGATCCCAAAAGTTATTAATGTATTGGACATAGGTGCTGTTCCATGGCTTGAAGGATCGTATGTTCGGGCAGTTATTGGTGCAATTATTTTATTTTTAACAACATTTTGGCTTGTAGATTATATTGTTCAACTTATTAAGCATATCGAAGAGGCCCTTGTAAAGGCGCCTGTAGCAGATGTTTTATTTGGTACATTAGGGTTGATCTCTGGTCTTATTGTTGCATATTTAATTTTAATACCAATTCGTGAATTTACAATCCCAGTCATTAGTACAGTATTGCAAGTGTTCTTTACCCTTTTGCTTGGATATTTAGGGTTCCAAGTAGGGTTTAAAAAGAGAAATGAATTGCTAGGATTATTTACATTACCACAACGTGGTGGTAAGAAAAAGAACAATAGTGAGACTGAAGAGGCCGAGGGAGAAGTAGAGAAGTCTACAGCTCACTGGAAGATTCTCGATACGAGTGTAATTATTGATGGACGTATTGCTGATATTTGCCAAACAAAGTTTTTAGAAGGAACAATTGTGATTCCACAATTCGTATTAGAAGAGCTTCAGCATATTGCCGATTCTTCCGATGCGTTAAAGCGTAATCGTGGTCGCAGAGGGTTAGACATTTTAAATCGTATTCAAAAAGAGATGCCAATTCCGGTAGAAATTTATGAAGGCGATTTCGAGGATATCCAAGAGGTGGATAGCAAGCTTGTAAAGTTAGCGAAAATCACCGGTGGAACTGTTGTAACAAATGATTTCAACTTAAATAAGGTTTCTGAATTACAAGGGGTAACAGTGTTAAATATTAACGATTTAGCAAATGCAATTAAACCAGTTGTACTTCCTGGCGAAGAACTAAGTGTTTATGTTGTGAAAGATGGTAAAGAACAAAATCAAGGTGTTGCATATTTAGATGATGGCACGATGATTGTAGTAGAAGACGGTAGAGAATATGTCGGTTCACAACTCAATGTACTTGTTACAAGTGTATTGCAAACATCGGCTGGTCGTATGATATTCGCGAAACGTAAATTTTTAGAAAAAGCATTATAAGTAGAGGATTTTTAATATGTATACATTAATTATTCCAGCAGCGGGTCAAGGAAAACGGATGGGTGCTGGCAAAAATAAGTTGTTCTTACTTATAAATGAAGTGCCGATTATTGTGCATACATTACGTGCTTTTGAAAAAGATAGAGCATGCAAAAGTATTATTATGGCAATTAACGAAGAAGAACGCCCGTATTTTGAGGAGTTAATGCAGAAGTACCCAGTTGAAAAACAGGTGCAATTTATTCAAGGCGGGGCTGAAAGGCAAGATAGCGTATATAATGCGCTTCAGCATGTGAGCGGAGTCGAGTATGTTCTCGTACACGATGGTGCGCGCCCGTTCGTAACGAATAAAATGATTCAAGATGTATTAACTGCAGCAGAAAAATATGGTGCTTCCATTTGTGCAGTACCAGTGAAGGATACAGTTAAGAAAGTAGAACAGAGTGTTGTTGTTGAAACGGTAGAACGTTCTCAGCTTAAAGCAGTTCAAACGCCGCAAGGGTTCTCTGTTCCTCTGTTATTAGAAGCTCATAGAAGTGCAAAGCAGAGTTGTTTCCTTGGTACAGATGATGCAAGTCTCGTAGAACGTATCGGGAAGCGAGTAGGTGTAGTGGAGGGGAGTTACTATAATATTAAGGTGACGACTCCGGAGGATTTGTTAATTGCTGAAAGTTTCCTTCATGTTCAGAAGAAATAGTAGTGATGGCATTATAGTAAAGAAAAGCTCGGCAACGGCCGGGCTTTTCTTTATAGGGATAGCAATATAATATAGAATCATAAAGCTCAGTAGTTTAGCTTGAGGAGGATGCAAAGAATGTTTCGAATTGGACAAGGTTTTGATGTACATGAATTTGCGGAAGGTAGACCATTAATTATCGGCGGAATTACAATTCCTCATGAGAAAGGATTAATCGGTCACTCGGATGCGGATGTATTGTTACATACGATTGCTGACGCGTGTTTAGGAGCAATTGCAGCAGGAGATATTGGAAAGCATTTTCCTGATACAGATCCTGCCTTTAAAGATGCAGATTCAGCTATATTGTTACAGAAAGTTTGGGAATTTGTGCGTGAACAAGGTTACGAGCTAGGGAATCTAGATTGTACAATTATTGCCCAAAAGCCAAAAATGGCACCGCATATTGAAAGCATGCGCAAACGTATTAGTGAACTATTAGAAACGTCTGTTGATAATATTAATGTAAAGGCAACAACAACAGAAAAATTAGGATTTACAGGTAGAGAAGAAGGGATTGCTTCTCAAGCAGTCGTATTATTGCAGAAAAAATAATGGTTTTTAATTCGTAAGATGGATAATCACATTTTTTTGTTGTACAATTATAGAATGTGTAGACATTAAGAATGGAAGGTGTACCAATTATGGAAAAGCAAGTGAGAGTGCGCTATGCGCCAAGTCCAACAGGACACTTACATATCGGAAATGCGCGTACGGCATTATTTAATTATTTATTTGCTCGTCATCAAGATGGTAAGTTTATTATTCGTATTGAAGATACTGATGTAAAACGTAATGTTGCTGGTGGAGAAGAAAGCCAATTAAAATACTTGAAATGGCTCGGTATGGATTGGGATGAAGGTGTTGATGTTGGTGGTGAGTTTGGACCATATCGTCAAACAGAGCGTTTAGATATTTATAAAAAATTATATGTAGATTTATTAGAGCGTGGTTTAGCTTACAAATGTTATATGACAGAAGAAGAGCTAGAAGCAGAGCGTGAAGGTCAAATCGCTCGTGGTGAAACACCGCGTTATGCTGGAAATCACCGTGATTTAACTGAGGAACAAATGAAAGGGTTTGAGGCTGAAGGCCGCATTCCAAGTATTCGTTTCCGTGTACCTGCTGATCGCGACTACACGTTTAAAGATATCGTAAAAGACGAAGTGGCATTCCATTCAAATGATTTTGGCGATTTCGTTATCGTGAAAAAAGATGGTATTCCAACTTATAACTTTGCGGTAGCAGTAGATGATCACTTAATGGAAATTACACACGTACTTCGTGGTGATGATCATATTTCAAACACGCCAAAACAAATGATGATTTACGAAGCTTTCGGTTGGGATATCCCGAGGTTCGGTCATATGACTTTAATTGTAAATGAAAGCCGTAAAAAATTAAGTAAGCGTGATGAATCTATTATTCAATTTATTGAGCAATATAAAGAGCTTGGATATCTTCCAGAAGCAATCTTTAATTTTATTGCACTACTAGGTTGGTCGCCGGTAGGAGAAGATGAAATCTTCTCTCAAGATGAGTTTATCAAAATGTTTGATGCAGCTCGTTTATCGAAATCACCTGCATTGTTTGATTCTCAAAAACTAAAATGGATGAACAACCAATATATGAAAAAGCAAGAATTAGATACGGTTGTTGAACTAAGCTTACCGCATTTAGTGAAGGCTGGTCGCGTAGGTGAAAACTTAAGCGGACAAGAACAAGCTTGGGTTCGTGATGTAATTGCTTTATATCATGACCAAATGAGCTTTGGAGCTGAAATTGTAGAGCTTTCTGAAATGTTCTTTAAAGATCATGTTGATTATGAAGAAGAAGGACAAGAAGTATTGAAAGGTGAACAAGTACCTGAAGTGCTTCGTGCATTTGCTGGTCAATTAGAAGCTCTAGAAGCGCTGGAGCCAGCAGCAGTTAAAGCTTCTATTAAAGCAGTTCAAAAGGAAACAGGACATAAAGGTAAAAACTTATTTATGCCAATCCGTGTTGCTACTACTGGACAAACGCATGGCCCAGAACTTCCTAATGCGATTGCTCTTCTTGGAAAAGAAAAAGTTTTAAATCGTATTCAAAAAGTAATTGGTTAACATTTTCTAGATTTAGAAATATAATAAGTATACTTAAAACCTAATAAGGAAAAGCGACGAGAAGGAGAAGTAGAAAATCAGGCTTTTTACAGAGAGAACCACCTTTAGGCTGGAAGTGGTTTATAAGCGGATTTTTGAAATGCCCCTTCGAGTCTTCTGTTGAACAGCGAATTATTTCGTAGAACGTCTTAGGGCGGAAAGTAAACAGAAGCGGTGTACACCGTTATCATGGATGAGTTTGAGGCTTTCTTTAGCCTAAACAGAGTGGAACCGCGCTTATAAGGCGTCTCTGTCGATATGACAGAGGCGTCTTTTTTTTATACCAAAATAGGGTATGAGTATAAGTTTTATCTCCTTGTATAAAGATTTAGGGGGAAGTGGGGAGTTAAGGGAGTTAGTTCATTCGAAAAAAGCAGCCCATAAAGGGGAGGGAACATCGATGTTTAAGAGGCTTCGGGAAGATATTGGAGTCGTTTTTGAACAGGATCCAGCGGCACGAAGTTATTTCGAAGTCATTTTAACTTACTCTGGATTACATGCAGTTTGGTCCCATCGAATTGCACATGCTTTTTATAAAAGGAATTTTTTCTTTATTGCACGCTGGATTTCACAAGTAAGTCGTTTTTTTACTGGCATTGAGATTCATCCAGGAGCAACTATTGGTCGTCGTTTTTTCATTGATCATGGAATGGGAGTTGTGATTGGAGAAACGTGTGAAATTGGTGATAATGTAACAATTTATCAGGGTGTTACATTAGGTGGCACCGGTAAAGAAAAAGGAAAGAGGCATCCTACAATTCAGGATAATGTATTAATTGCAACAGGTGCTAAAGTACTAGGATCGATTACGGTTGGAGAGAATTCTAAAATTGGAGCAGGATCTGTCGTATTAAAAGAAGTCCCTGCGCATTCTACAGTTGTAGGCATACCTGGTCGAGTCGTTATTCAAAATGGAGTAAAGATTGGTCAAGAATTAAATCATTCTGATCTTCCGGACCCAATTTTTGATAAATTAAAGGTTATGGAAGCAGAACTTGATAAATTGAGAAAGCAACTCGAAGTAAAGGTAGAAAGGAAGGATAAAAATGACTATTCACATTTATAATACGTTAACGCGTCAAAAGGAAGAGTTTATTCCACTAGAAGAAAATAAGGTAAAGATGTATGTGTGCGGACCTACAGTTTATAACTACATTCACATTGGGAATGCAAGACCACCTATGGTATTCGATACGGTACGCCGTTACTTAGAATATAAAGGATATGATGTGCAGTATGTATCTAACTTTACTGACGTGGATGATAAATTAATTAAGGCTGCAAATGAATTAGGCGAAGATGTGCCAACAATTGCGGATCGTTTTGTTGAAGCTTACTTTGAAGATGTAACGGCACTGGGTTGCAAACATGCGACGGTTCATCCGCGTGTAACGGAAAATATGGATATCATTATTGAATTTATTCATGAACTTGTGAATAAAGGGTATGCATATGAATCAGAAGGTGATGTGTACTTTAGAACAAAAGAATTCGAGGGTTACGGTAAATTATCGCATCAACCAATCGCAGACTTACGTCACGGTGCACGTATTGAAGTAGGAGAAAAGAAACAAGACCCTCTTGACTTTGCTTTATGGAAAGCTGCGAAAGAAGGAGAAATCTTCTGGGAAAGCCCATGGGGGAAAGGACGCCCAGGATGGCATATTGAATGCTCAGCGATGGCACGTAAATATTTGGGGGATACAATTGATATTCATGCTGGTGGTCAAGACTTGGCATTTCCTCATCATGAAAATGAAATTGCGCAGTCCGAGGCGTTGACTGGAAAAACATTTGCACGTTACTGGATGCATAATGGATATATTAATATTGATAATGAGAAAATGTCTAAGTCACTTGGGAACTTCATTTTAGTTCACGATATTATTAAGCAATATGATCCACAGTTAATTAGATTCTTTATGTTATCAGTGCATTACCGTCATCCAATTAACTTTAGTGAAGAGTTATTACAAAGTACGAATAATGGGCTAGAAAGAATTAAAACAGCTTACGGTAATTTAAAACATCGTATGGAAAGTAGTACAGATTTAACAGATCATAATGAGAAATGGTTAGCTGAAATGGAAAAATTCCAGGCTGCATTTGAAGAGGCAATGGATGATGATTTCAATACGGCTAATGCGATTACTGAATTATATAATGTAGCAAATCATGCAAATCAATATTTATTAGAAGAACATACTTCTAAAGTTGTAATTGGAGCATACGTGAAACAACTTGAAACATTATTTGATATTTTAGGATTAGAAATAGCGCAAGAAGAATTACTTGATGAAGAAATTGAGGCGCTTATCCAAAAGCGTATTGAAGCTCGTAAAAATCGTGATTTCGCATTATCCGATCAAATTCGCGATGATTTAAAAGAACGTAATATTATTTTAGAAGATACCGCTCAAGGTACAAGATGGAAAAGAGGATAAAAATGATTGATGCAAAGCAATTGAACAGCTTAGCGTTAGCATATATGGGTGATGCGGTATATGAACAATATATCCGCTATCACCTTCTTCAAAAAGGAACAGTTCGCCCTAATCAATTACATCGCTTAGGGACGAGCTTTGTTTCGGCAAAAGCACAGGCGAAAGTTGTTTATCATTTATTAGAGACGGCATTTTTGACAGAGGAAGAAGAGGCAGTACTAAGAAGAGGGCGAAATGCGAATTCGGGTACTGTTCCGAAGAATACGGATGTACAAACATACCGATATAGTACAGCTTTGGAAGCTTTAATCGGTTATCATCACTTATTAAATAATCGTGAAAGATTAGACGAAATTGTATATAAGGCAATTGCTGTTTTAGAAGAAAAGGAAGGGAGCACATCATCATGAGTAGTGAATATATTATCGGACGTAACCCTGTAATTGAAGCGTTACGGTCAGGGAGAGATATTAATAAAATTTGGATCGCAGAAGGTGCTGCCAAAGGGCAAGTACAGATTGTACTGGCATTAGCGAAAGAAAATAAGGTTATTTTGCAACACGCACCAAAGAAGAAATTAGATCAATTAGTTGAGGGAAATCATCAAGGTGTAATTGCTCAAGTAGCTGCATATCAATATGCCGAGCTAGAAGATTTATTTAAAGTAGCAGAAAAACGTAATGAAGATCCGTTCTTCTTAATTTTAGATGAAATTGAAGATCCACATAATCTAGGTTCTATTATGCGTACAGCTGATGCGACGGGAGCTCATGGAATTATTATTCCGAAAAGAAGAGCGGTAGGACTTACAGCGTCAGTTGCGAAAGCGTCGACTGGGGCAATTGAATATATTCCGGTTGCGCGTGTAACAAATCTATCTCGTACAATTGATGAATTAAAAGAACGTGGACTTTGGATTGCTGGTACAGATGCCAAAGGGAAAACAGATTACCGCAATTTAGATGGTAAAATGCCAATCGGATTAGTAATCGGTAGTGAAGGAAAAGGTATGAGTCGTATTATTGGTGAAAAATGTGATTTCCTAATTACTTTACCAATGGTAGGTAAAGTTACATCCTTAAATGCTTCAGTAGCCGCAAGTTTGTTAATGTATGAGGTATATCGTAAACGTCACGAAATTGGTAAATAAAAAATGAACGATATTTTAATCGTTGACGGCTACAACATTATCGGGGCTTGGGGAGACTTGAAGGAACTACGGGATGTAGATTTGCAATCATCAAGAGACGCGCTTATTGATAAGATGGCGGATTATCAAGGTTATACAGGAACGAAAGTAATGATAGTCTTTGATGCCTATACAGTGCATGGTATTGAAAAAAAGATGAAACAATCGCGGGTGGAAGTAATATTCACGCGTAAGAATCAAACTGCGGACGAAAAGATAGAGAAACTTGCAATCGAGCTTAGAAATATTAATACACAAATATATGTTGCGACTTCTGATTATACGGAACAATGGGTTATATTTGCGCAAGGTGCCCTTCGGAAATCTGCGCGTGAATTAGAGTTAGAAGTACAAGCGATGGAGCAACAAGTAAGAAGACGTACGAAAGACACGAAAGAAAAGCAACCAGCCATGCGAAAGATATTTAGTAAAGATGTTACAGAAAAGTTAGAAAAATTAAGAAGAGGAGAGCGTTGAAGCATTGACGCTCTTTATCTTTTTACTGTATAATATTGCTAAATCAATAGCGGTCGGAGGGATCAAGGTGGAAGCAGGCTTCGTAAGTGTAGGCGACGTTACATTTCGTGATTTAGAGGATGAGGCAATTGTTGAGTTAGTTCGAAAAGGTAATACTGACGCTCTAGAATATTTAATTCACAAATATAAGAACTTTGTTCGCGCGAAATCAAGATCTTATTTTTTAGTGGGTGCCGATCGAGAAGATATTGTTCAAGAAGGTATGATTGGATTGTTTAAAGCTATTCGTGATTATAAAGAGGACAAGCTGTCTTCATTCAAAGCATTTGCTGAACTGTGTATCACTCGACAAATTATTACCGCTATTAAAACAGCAACAAGGCAAAAACATATTCCATTAAATTCGTATGTGTCTTTAGATAAGCCAATTTACGATGAGGAATCTGATCGAACACTGTTAGATGTTATTTCGGAAGCGAAAGTAACTGATCCTGAAGAAATGATTATAAGTCAGGAAGAATATAGCGACATAGAATCTAAAATATCTGAATTATTAAGCGATTTAGAAAGAAAAGTACTCTCTTTATACTTAGATGGTCGTTCCTATCAAGAAATTTCAGAACAGTTAAACAGACATGTGAAATCCATTGATAATGCATTGCAGCGTGTGAAAAGGAAGTTGGAACGATATATGGAAATGAGAGAGAGTACAAATTTAAATTCATAGAAAGTACCGCAGGTGTAAATTAATTCACCTGTTTTCTTTTTGTAAAGAGAGTACGAGTCATGACATTGACATTGTCTTTTGTTGTATGATACATTTTTAGGGACATAACGTTACAAGGCTGGTGTAACTAATGAGAAAAAAAGTTGTACTCTCATGTGAAGAGTGTAAAAATCGAAACTACTCTACGATGAAAGATACGAGCTCAGTAGAGCGACTTGAGATAAAGAAGTTTTGTAAAACATGCAATAAGCATACAGTTCACAAGGAAACAAAATAAATAATTGAAATAATACACTGGAGGTCCCGTAGATGCGTTTAACGAACTTTTTCGGCGATGTAGGTCGCGAAATGAAAAAAGTAAGTTGGCCTAAAAAAGATGAATTACTCCGCTCAACAGCGACTGTTATCGCTACAGTTGTGTTCTTTGCGATTTTCTTCGCAGTAGTTGATATGGGCATTTCTTCTTTAATTCGGTTAATTCTTGGTTAATTCTTGAATAAGAAGCACTTATCCATGATATAATGTTATTTATAAGAACTGTGTAAAAGCCCGGTGAACGGGTTTTTTCATTTGCGCAAAAAAATGTACGTCAGGGAGGGAAGGACGCTCGTCCTAAATGAATGGAAAAAAGTTGGTATGTTGTCCATACTTATTCTGGATATGAAAATAAAGTAAAAGCAAACCTAGAGAAACGTGTAGAATCGATGGGTATGCAAGATAAAATTTTCCGTGTTGTTGTCCCGGAAGAAGTAGAAGTAGAAATGAAAAATGGTAAAGAAAAATTAATGAAAAGAAAAGTGTTCCCAGGTTACGTGTTAGTGGAACTAATCATGACTGATGACTCTTGGTATGTTGTTCGTAATACACCGGGTGTAACAGGCTTTGTTGGTTCTTCGGGTTCTGGATCTAAACCATCTCCTCTATTAGAAGAGGAAGTTGTTTCCATTATGAAACATATGGGAATGGACAACGAAGTGGTTGATTTCGACTTTGAACTTCATGAGACAGTACGTGTAAATGAGGGTCCATTCGCAGATTATACAGGTGCTATTGAAGAAATTGATGTGGAGAAGAAGAAAGTTAGTGTACTTGTAGACATGTTTGGTCGCGAGACTCCAGTTGAACTTGACTTCCATCAAATTGAAAAATTATAAAATGAAACTTGAAATGAATTGTAAAAAGTGATAATATCTTTTAAGTCAGTACGTCTTCGTTATCGGAGACGTTTTTTGAAAGATTTTATCGTTACAGATAAAATATGACGTGGGAGGGCAAATCACTGTCCAATTGACCACATCACGGACTTAAGGAGGTGTGTCTCGTGGCTAAAAAGGTAATTAAAATGGTAAAGCTTCAAATTCCTGCAGGTAAAGCTAACCCAGCTCCACCAGTTGGTCCAGCATTAGGACAAGCAGGTGTTAACATCATGGGCTTCTGTAAAGAGTTCAACGCTCGTACAGCAGATCAAGCTGGTCTTATCATCCCTGTTGAAATTACGGTATTTGAGGACCGTTCATTCACTTTCATTACTAAAACTCCTCCTGCTGCTGTTCTTCTTAAGAAAGTAGCTGGTATTGAGTCTGGTTCTGGTGAACCAAACCGTAATAAAGTGGCAACTGTTAAGCGTGATAAAGTACGCGAAATCGCTGAAACTAAAATGCCTGACCTAAACGCTGCTAGTGTAGAAGCTGCAATGCGTATGGTTGAAGGTACTGCACGCAGTATGGGCATCGTTATCGAAGACTAATTCGATTTGTTTTTAAAAAAAGGTTGCGGGTCTGGAATTCCAATTCGCAACCTTTATTATCGTAAATGATTATCGTTTTTTAAATAAAAGGATGGCGCGCATCCTCAGGTGAGCCCTGAAAAAAAGGCGTAAACGTGGGAGGTTATTCCGCTAAAACCACATTCGAGGAGGAAATAAAAATGGCTAAAAGAGGTAAAAAGTACGTAGAAGCTGCGAAGCTTGTTGATCGTGCAGCTGCTTACTCTGCAACAGAAGCAGTAGAATTAGTAAAGAAAACAAACACAGCTAAATTTGATGCGACTGTAGAAGCTGCATTCCGTTTAGGTGTTGACCCTAAGAAAGCTGACCAACAAATTCGTGGCGCAGTTGTTCTTCCACACGGTACTGGTAAAGTACAACGTGTATTAGTATTCGCTAAAGGCGAAAAAGCAAAAGAAGCTGAAGCTGCTGGCGCTGAATTCGTAGGCGATGCTGATTACATCGGTAAAATCCAACAAGGTTGGTTCGATTTCGATGTAGTAGTAGCAACTCCTGACATGATGGGTGAAGTTGGTAAACTTGGTCGCGTATTAGGACCTAAAGGTTTAATGCCAAACCCTAAAACTGGAACAGTTACTTTCGATGTAACTAAAGCTGTTAACGAAATCAAAGCTGGTAAAGTTGAATACCGCGTTGATAAAGCTGGTAACATCCACGTTCCAATCGGTAAAGTATCTTTCGAAGATGCTAAATTAGTAGAAAACTTCAAAACAATTGCTGACACGCTACAAAAAGCTAAGCCAGCTGCTGCAAAAGGTACTTACATGAAGAATGCAACTGTTGCTTCTACAATGGGACCTGGCGTACGCGTAGACGTTTCTACACTTGCGTAAAAATTGGAAGTTGACTTCATAAAGAAGTTTTAATATAATTATTTATGTTGTGAATTTAAATAGTGTACCGTAGACAGTAGGTGTCATTCGACTTAATTTCCTACCTAGGTGTTAATATACGAAGCGGAATCTTTTTTCTGTGACTATATGCCTCCATGTCTACAAGTTGGGCATGGAGGTTTTTAGTGCACTTTCGGTACATCTTCTATATAATCTACAGGAGGTGTAATAACATGAGCAAAGTAATCGAAACTAAACAACAAGTTGTAACTGAAATCGCTGAAAAACTTCGTGAGAGTAAATCTACAATCGTTGTTGACTACCGTGGTTTAACAGTTTCTGAAGTAACAGAATTACGTAAAAACTTACGTGAGGCTGGCGTTGAGTTCAAAGTTTACAAAAACTCTTTAACTCGTCGTGCTGCAGAGTCTGCTGAAATGGCTGAGTTAAACGAATTCTTAACAGGACCAAACGCAATCGCGTTCAGTAACGAGGATGTAGTTGCTCCTGCGAAAGTATTAAACGACTTCGCTACAAAACATGAAGCTTTAGAAATTAAAGCGGGCGTAATCGAAGGTAAACTTGTAACACTTGATGAGGTTAAAGCTATCGCTACTCTTCCATCACGTGAAGGCTTACTTTCTATGCTTCTTAGCGTTCTTCAAGCTCCAATCCGTAACCTTGCACTTGCTACTAAAGCAGTTGCAGAGCAAAAGGAAGAGCAAGGCGCTTAATTTTTTAAAAGATAATTACTTGTTATCTATAAAACAATACAAACCTATTTAAGGGAGGATATTTACAATGACTAAAGAACAAATCATTGAAGCAGTTAAATCTATGACTGTATTAGAACTTAACGACTTAGTAAAAGCTATCGAGGAAGAATTCGGCGTAACTGCTGCTGCTCCTGTAGCTGTAGCTGGTGGCGCTGGTGAAGCTGCTGCTGAGAAAACTGAATTTGACGTAGTACTTGCAAGTGCTGGCGCTCAAAAAATCAAAGTTATCAAAGCTGTACGTGAAATCACTGGTCTTGGCTTAAAAGAAGCTAAAGAATTAGTTGACAACACTCCAAAAGCAATCAAAGAAGGCGTTTCTAAAGAGGAAGCTGAAGAAATGAAAGCTAAACTTGAAGAAGTTGGCGCTGCTGTAGAAGTTAAGTAATTAACTTTTGATGCTTTAAAAAAGCTCGCTCTCATGCGAGCTTTTTTTTTAACTGTAAAGAAAAGAGGTGGCCATATGGCAGACCATTATTTTTCTAACGACCCTTCTAGTAAAAGTGATCGTAAACGATGGGAATTTACACTTCGTGAATCTCGATTTACTTTTTTATCTGACCATGGGGTGTTCTCGAAAAACGAAGTGGACTTTGGTTCTCGTCTTTTAATTGAAGCGTTTCAAATGCCGGATATTAAAGGTGATATATTAGACGTAGGTTGCGGATACGGTCCTATTGGTTTATCGTTAGCGAAAGAGTTTCAAGGTCGTGACGTTCACATGGTGGATGTGAATGAAAGGGCGCTTGGGCTTGCGAAAGAAAACGCCGCTAATAACAGAATCGAGAATATACGTATTTTCCAAAGTAGCGTCTATGAAAATGTAGATGGCAAGTATGCTGCTATTCTATCTAACCCTCCAATTCGTGCTGGTAAAGATGTCGTGCACGAGATTTTAGAAAAGGCTGTGGAGTATTTGGTTTCAGGTGGAGAATTGTGGATTGTTATTCAAAAGAAACAAGGTGCACCATCTGCGCTGAAGAAACTAGAAGAAGTATTTTCTGAAGTTGAAGTTGTAGAAAAGAAAAAAGGATATTATATCATAAAATCAAAAAAGCGTTGACGGTTATTTTTGGCTATGTTAACATTATACAATGCCAATATATGATTTTCTGCGTTGAGAAAGATGTATATTTTTGTTTCTCTTGGAAAAGATAGTAAAATCAGCAGATTATGAAACAGAATGATGGTTTTCTTAAAGAAGCCATTTTTCTTTTTTGAGCAGGTAGAAAGACTCAACGTATCTATCTTTAAGAGAAAAAACTACGCTAATAGCAGTAGTTGTATTTATTTGTGATTTTGCACAAATTTTTTTGTGCATTTATAATACTCATGATTTGAGGGGTGAAGCAGTTGACAGGTCAACTAGTTCAATACGGACGCCACCGCCAACGAAGAAGTTATGCCCGTATTAGTGAAGTATTAGAGTTACCAAATCTTATCGAAATTCAAACCTCTTCTTATCAGTGGTTTCTTGATGAGGGTTTGCGAGAAATGTTCCAGGACATTTCTCCGATCGAAGACTTTACGGGAAATCTATCGCTTGAATTTATCGACTACAGCTTAGGTGAACCTAAATACTCTGTAGACGAATGCAAAGAGCGTGATGTGACGTATGCAGCACCACTTCGTGTAAAAGTGCGTCTAATCAACAAGGAAACTGGTGAAGTAAAAGAACAAGATGTGTTCATGGGAGATTTCCCACTCATGACAGAGACTGGAACATTCGTAATTAACGGTGCAGAACGTGTTATCGTTTCCCAGTTAGTTCGCTCTCCAAGCGTATACTATAGTGGCAAAGTGGATAAAAACGGAAAACGTGGTTTTACTGCTACTGTAATTCCAAACCGCGGAGCTTGGTTAGAGTATGAAACAGATGCTAAGGATGTTGTATATGTGCGTATTGACCGTACGCGTAAACTTCCTGTAACTGTTTTGTTACGCGCATTAGGGTTTGGCTCTGATCAAGAAATCACCGAGCTTTTAGGTGATAACGAATACTTAAGCAATACGTTAGAAAAAGACAACACAGATAGCACAGAAAAAGCATTGCTTGAAATTTATGAGCGTCTACGTCCTGGTGAACCACCAACAGTAGAAAATGCAAAGAGCTTACTTGTGTCTCGTTTCTTTGATCCAAAGCGCTATGATTTAGCAAATGTAGGTCGCTATAAGATCAACAAAAAGCTACACATTAAAAACAGATTGTTTAACCAACGTTTAGCTGAAACATTAGTGGATCCAGAAACTGGTGAAATTTTAGCGGCAGAAGGAACAATCTTAGATCGTCGTACACTGGATCGCATTTTACCTTACTTAGAGAAAAACATTGGATTCAAAACAGCGAAACCAATGGGTGGAGTGGTAGAAGGCGATGTTGAGCTGCAATCTATTAAGATTTATGCTCCAGAATCAGAAGGCGAACGTTCTATCAACGTAATTGGGAATGCAAATATTACTCGCGATGTAAAACACATCACACCAGGTGATATTCTGGCTTCTATTAGTTACTTCTTCAACTTACTATACAAAGTAGGGGATACAGATGATATTGACCACTTAGGAAACCGTCGTCTGCGTTCAGTAGGAGAACTATTACAAAACCAATTCCGTATCGGTCTTTCTCGTATGGAACGTGTTGTTCGTGAGAGAATGTCGATTCAAGATACAAATGCAATTACACCACAGGCATTAATCAATATTCGTCCTGTTATTGCATCTATTAAAGAGTTCTTCGGAAGTTCTCAGTTATCTCAGTTCATGGACCAAACAAACCCATTAGCAGAGTTAACTCACAAACGAAGACTATCTGCATTAGGACCCGGTGGTTTAACGCGTGAGCGCGCAGGCTTTGAAGTACGTGACGTTCACTACTCTCACTATGGTCGTATGTGTCCAATTGAAACACCAGAGGGACCAAACATCGGTTTGATTAACTCATTATCTTCGTTCGCGAAAGTAAATGAGTTTGGTTTCATCGAAACACCATACCGTCGTGTTGACCCAGAAACTGGTCTCGTAACAGGGCATGTTGATTATTTAACAGCAGATGAAGAAGATAATTATGTTGTAGCCCAAGCGAATATGAAATTATCTGAAGAAGGAGAATTCCTTGATGAAGATATCGTAGCTCGTTTCCGTGGTGAAAACATTGTCACAAATAAAGAGCGCATCGACTACATGGATGTATCTCCAAAACAAGTAGTGTCGGCAGCGACAGCTTGTATTCCGTTCTTAGAAAACGATGACTCTAACCGCGCACTTATGGGAGCGAACATGCAACGTCAGGCGGTTCCGTTAATGAATCCGGAATCTCCGATTGTAGGTACAGGTATGGAGTACGTATCAGCAAAAGACTCAGGTGCTGCAGTAATCTGTAAATACCCTGGTGTTGTTGAGCGCGTAGAAGCACGTGAAATTTGGGTACGTCGCTATGTAGAAGTTGACGGTCAAACAGTAAAAGGCGATTTAGATCGCTACAAAATGCAGAAATTCATTCGTTCTAACCAAGGAACTTGTTACAACCAACGTCCAATCGTAAGTGTTGGAAATGAAGTTGTAAAAGGTGAAATCCTTGCGGATGGTCCTTCTATGGAACTAGGCGAATTAGCACTTGGACGTAACGTGCTTGTTGGCTTCATGACATGGGACGGTTATAACTACGAGGATGCGATCATCATGAGTGAGCGCCTTGTAAAAGATGATGTGTACACTTCTATTCATATTGAAGAATATGAGTCAGAAGCTCGTGATACGAAGCTTGGACCAGAAGAAATTACACGTGATATTCCGAATGTTGGAGAAGATGCACTTCGTAACCTTGACGAGCGCGGTATTATTCGCGTCGGTGCTGAAGTAAAAGATGGAGACCTACTTGTTGGTAAAGTAACACCAAAAGGTGTAACAGAATTAACGGCAGAAGAACGTCTATTACATGCAATCTTCGGTGAAAAAGCGCGTGAAGTACGTGATACATCACTACGTGTACCACACGGTGGTGGCGGTATTATCTTAGACGTAAAAGTATTCAACCGTGAAGATGGCGATGAATTGCCACCAGGCGTGAATCAACTTGTACGTGCATATATCGTTCAAAAACGTAAAATTTCTGAAGGTGACAAGATGGCCGGACGTCACGGTAACAAAGGTGTTATCTCTCGTATTTTACCAGAAGAAGATATGCCTTACTTACCAGACGGTACGCCAATCGATATCATGTTAAACCCATTAGGGGTACCATCTCGTATGAATATCGGTCAGGTATTAGAGCTTCATCTTGGTATGGCAGCAAGATATCTTGGTATTCACATTGCAACACCAGTATTCGATGGTGCTCGTGAGGAAGATGTATGGGGCACAATTGAAGAAGCTGGTATGGCAAATGACGCGAAAACAATCCTGTATGACGGACGTACTGGTGAACCATTCGATAACCGCGTATCTGTTGGTGTCATGTATATGATCAAACTTGCGCACATGGTTGACGATAAACTTCATGCTCGTTCTACTGGACCATACTCACTTGTAACGCAGCAACCTCTTGGAGGTAAAGCTCAGTTCGGTGGACAGCGTTTCGGTGAGATGGAGGTTTGGGCACTTGAAGCTTACGGTGCTGCTTATACTCTTCAAGAAATCTTAACAGTGAAGTCTGATGATGTTATTGGACGTGTTAAGACGTATGAAGCAATTGTTAAAGGCGAAAATGTTCCAGAGCCAGGCGTTCCAGAATCATTCAAAGTATTGATTAAAGAACTGCAAAGTTTAGGTATGGACGTTAAAATGATGTCTAGCGACGACACAGAAATTGAAATGCGTGATACGGAAGATGACGATGATCATCAATCAGCAGATAAATTGAATGTCGAAGTTGAGACAACTAAGGAATAATTGGGATAACCTGTAGACTAAAAGGGAGGTAGGCCCCTTGATAGATGTAAATAACTTTGAATATATGAAGATTGGACTTGCTTCACCTGACAAGATTCGTTCTTGGTCATACGGTGAAGTTAAGAAACCAGAAACGATTAATTATCGTACGTTAAAGCCTGAAAAAGACGGCTTGTTCTGTGAGCGTATTTTCGGACCACAAAAGGACTGGGAATGTCATTGCGGAAAATATAAACGTGTACGTTATAAAGGTGTAGTTTGTGATCGATGTGGCGTTGAAGTAACGCGTGCAAAAGTTCGTCGTGAACGTATGGGTCATATCGAATTAGCTGCTCCTGTATCTCATATTTGGTATTTCAAAGGTATCCCGAGCCGCATGGGACTTGTCTTAGACATGTCCCCTCGCGCGCTTGAAGAAGTAATTTATTTCGCTTCTTATGTTGTAACAGAAAGTGGAGATACACCACTTGATAAGAAGCAATTACTTTCTGAAAAAGAATACCGTGCATATCGTGATCGATATGGCAGCACATTCCAGGCTGCTATGGGTGCAGAAGCGATTAAAAAGCTATTACAAGACATCGATTTAGATAAAGAAGTAGACTTCTTAAAGGAAGAATTAAAAACAGCACAAGGACAACGACGTACTCGTGCTATTAAACGTCTAGAAGTATTAGAAGCATTCCGTAACTCTGGAAATCACCCATCTTGGATGATCCTAGATGTTCTTCCAGTTATCCCACCAGAACTACGCCCAATGGTACAGTTGGATGGTGGACGTTTTGCTACTTCTGATTTAAACGACTTATACCGTCGTGTAATTAACCGTAACAACCGTTTAAAACGTCTATTGGACTTAGGTGCACCAAGCATCATCGTTCAAAACGAAAAACGTATGTTACAAGAAGCTGTAGACGCATTAATCGATAATGGTCGCCGTGGCCGTCCAGTTACTGGACCAGGTAACCGTCCATTAAAATCACTATCTCACATGCTTAAAGGTAAACAAGGACGTTTCCGTCAAAACTTACTAGGTAAACGTGTTGACTACTCTGGTCGTTCTGTAATCGTTGTAGGACCGAACTTAAAGATGTACCAATGTGGATTACCGAAAGAAATGGCACTTGAACTGTTCAAACCTTTCGTTATGAAAGAGTTAGTGGAAAAAGGGTTAGCACACAACATTAAGAGTGCGAAACGTAAAATCGAGCGTGTACAACCTGAAGTTTGGGACGTTTTAGAATCTGTGATCAAAGAACATCCAGTACTTCTAAACCGCGCACCAACACTTCACCGTCTTGGTATCCAGGCGTTTGAACCTACATTAGTAGAAGGTCGTGCAATCCGTCTTCACCCACTTGTATGTACTGCATACAATGCGGACTTTGATGGTGACCAAATGGCGGTTCACGTTCCGTTATCATCAGAAGCACAAGCAGAAGCTCGTATTCTTATGTTAGCGGCACAAAACATCTTGAATCCAAAAGACGGAAAACCAGTTGTTACTCCATCTCAGGATATGGTATTAGGTAACTACTACTTAACACTTGAGCGTGAAGGTGCAATCGGTGAAGGTATGGTCTTCAAAGATGCAAACGAAGCAATACTTGCATACCAAAATGGATATGTACATCTGCACACACGTGTTGCAGTTGCTGCAAGTTCAGTAAATAATGTAACATTTACTGAAGAGCAGAAGAGTAAGCTTCTATTAACAACAGTTGGTAAATTAATATTTAACGAGATCTTACCAGAGTCGTTCCCTTATATTAATGAACCAACAAATTCAAACCTTGAAAAAGAAACACCAGCGGAATATTTCGTTGAAAAAGGTGCGAACATTAAAGAAATTATTGCTAGTCGCGAAGAAGTGGCACCATTTAGCAAGAAGATTCTTGGTAACATCATTGCGGAAGTATTCAAGCGTTTCAAAATTACAGAGACGTCTCGCATGCTTGACCGTATGAAGAACCTAGGATTTATGTACTCTACAAAAGCTGGTATTACAGTTGGGGTATCTGACATTCTTGTATTAGGTGAAAAAGATGAAATTCTCCACGAAGCACAAGCAAAAGTAGATAATGTAATTAAACAATTCCGTCGCGGTTTAATCACGGAAGAAGAACGTTACGATCGCGTTATCTCTATTTGGAGTAATGCAAAAGATGTTATCCAAGGAAAACTGATGAAGTCCTTGAATAAACGCAACCCAATCTTCATGATGAGTGATTCCGGTGCCCGTGGTAACGCATCTAACTTCACTCAGCTTGCTGGTATGCGTGGTCTGATGGCCAATCCATCTGGTCGTATCATTGAACTTCCGATCAAATCAAGTTTCCGTGAAGGTTTAACAGTACTTGAGTACTTCATCTCTACGCATGGTGCTCGTAAAGGTCTTGCCGATACAGCACTTAAGACTGCCGATTCTGGTTACTTAACACGTCGTCTTGTAGACGTTGCACAAGATGTAATTGTTCGTGAAGATGATTGTGGAACAGATCGTGGTTTACTAATCGGTGCGATTAAAGAGGGTAATGAAGTAATTGAGTCATTATATGATCGTCTTGTTGGACGTTTTGCAAGAAAAACTGTAAAACATCCTGAAACAGGTGAAGTATTAGTTGCTGAAAATCAATTAATTACTGAAGATATCGCTCATATCGTTGAAAATTCGGGTGTTGAAACTGTAAACATTCGTTCAGCGTTTACGTGTAATACTCGCCATGGTGTATGTAAGAAGTGTTACGGTCGTAACTTAGCAACTGGTACAGACGTAGAAGTAGGAGAAGCGGTAGGTATTATCGCAGCTCAATCTATCGGTGAGCCAGGTACACAGTTAACGATGCGTACGTTCCATACAGGTGGGGTTGCCGGAGATGATATCACACAAGGTTTACCTCGTATCCAAGAGATCTTTGAAGCTCGTAATCCGAAAGGTCAGGCAGTTATCAGTGAAATCGACGGTGTTATCGCAGCGATCAACGATGTTAAAGATCGTCAAGAAGTAGTTGTACAGGGTGAAGTTGAAGCTCGTACGTATGCTATTCCTTACGGTGCTCGTCTGAAAGTAACTCCAGGACAGCCAATTAGCCACGGTAAAGAGTTAACAGAAGGTTCTATTGATCCGAAAGAATTACTAAAAGTAACGGACATTACGGCAGTTCAAGAATACCTATTACGTGAAGTTCAAAAAGTATACCGTATGCAAGGGGTAGAAATTGGCGACAAACACGTAGAAGTAATGGTACGTCAAATGCTACGTAAAGTTCGTGTAAGTGATGCGGGTGAAACAGATGTATTACCAGGAACATTACTAGATATCCATCAGTTTACTGATGCGAATGCGAAGGTGTTACTACAAGGTAAACAACCAGCGACAGCTAGACCTGTTTTACTTGGTATTACAAAAGCTTCACTTGAAACTGATTCATTCTTATCTGCAGCATCATTCCAAGAAACAACTCGTGTCTTAACTGATGCAGCAATTAAAGGTAAACGTGATGAGCTTCTAGGATTGAAAGAGAACGTTATTATCGGTAAACTTGTTCCTGCTGGAACAGGTATGAATCGTTATCGCAAAGTGGACCTTGTAAAAACAACACAAGATGACATGAATGTAGAAAACGATGAGATTTATGTGGAACAGTAAAATTTTCCGTCGTAAATTTTGTATAAAAACATCTAATCCTAGTTGACATTGTATGAGTCAAAATGTTACTATAATCAAGGTTGCTCCTGAACGATGCTTTGGAGGATATTTATATGTCTTATCAAAAAGTGTCAAATGCTGAAAATGTAGTCGTTGGTCATAAACGAACATTGGAAGCAATCAAAAACGGTATAGTTAAAGAAGTTGTTATTGCGGAAGATGCTGATGTGCGGTTAACCCATATTATCATTCGCACTGCTTTGCAACATAACATACCCATAACAAAAGTTGAATCAGTTCGTAAGCTTGGAAAAGTTTCGGGGATTCAAGTAGGAGCTTCAGCAATAGGAATAATAAGTTAAAACTGTTTTTGTGAGGAGAGAGCATTTGCTCTTCCTTGCAAAAACTTTGTTTTCAACTAATAATGAACCACCTGGATATGTGGTCATACAAACATGCGAAGGGAGGATAATCAAATGCCTACTATTAACCAATTAGTGAGAAATGGTCGTACTGATAAAGTATGGAAATCTAAATCACCTGCGTTAAACAAAGGTTTTAACTCTTTAAAGAAAAAATCAACTGATATCTCTGCACCTCAAAAACGTGGTGTATGTACTCGTGTTGGTACAATGACTCCAAAGAAACCTAACTCAGCGTTACGTAAATACGCTCGTGTACGTTTAACAAACGGTATTGAAGTTACAGCTTACATCCCAGGTATCGGTCATAACCTACAAGAGCATAGCGTAGTATTAATTCGCGGTGGTCGAGTAAAGGATTTACCAGGGGTACGTTACCACATCGTTCGTGGAGCGCTTGATACAGCTGGTGTTGACAAACGTATGCAAGGACGTTCTAAATATGGTACTAAGCGACCAAAACCTGCTAAAAAATAATAAACTTATAATGAAAGGAGGAACTCAATATGCCTCGTAAAGGACCTGTTGCGAAACGTGACGTGTTACCAGATCCAATGTACAATTCGAAACTAGTAACACGCCTAATCAACAAAATGATGGTTGACGGTAAAAAAGGTAAATCTCAAACAATTCTTTATAACGCTTTCGATATCGTTCGTGAACGTTCAGATAAAGAACCAATGGAAGTATTCGAGCAAGCTCTTAAGAACATCATGCCTGTTCTTGAAGTACGCGCTCGTCGTGTTGGTGGTGCTAACTACCAAGTTCCAGTTGAGGTTCGTCCAGAACGCCGTACAACTTTAGGTCTTCGCTGGTTAGTAAACTATGCTCGTCTTCGTGGTGAAAAAACTATGGAAGAGCGTCTAGCTTACGAAATCTTAGATGCAGCTAACAATGCTGGTGCATCTGTTAAGAAACGTGAAGACACTCATAAAATGGCAGAAGCTAACAAAGCATTTGCTCATTACCGTTGGTAGGATTCAACGTAAAATAAATGTAAGCATAAACCGCTTTATTTGTCGCTTATGGAAGTGTGGAGAGGGAGAATGCCTCTCCCTTTCGTTGGGCGCTCGTTTTACATAATGAGGGTACAAGACACTGGCATATGTAACAATATAAAGTGGCTTTTTTGCTACTTAAAATAAAATAATCCAATCCATATATGGAAGGAGCAAGACACCAAATGACTAGAGAGTTCTCTTTAGAAAACACTCGTAATATTGGTATCATGGCTCACATCGATGCTGGTAAAACAACAGCAACTGAGCGTATTCTGTATTACACAGGACGTATTCATAAAATCGGTGAAACTCATGAAGGTGCATCTCAGATGGACTGGATGGAGCAAGAGCAAGAGCGTGGTATCACAATTACTTCTGCTGCAACTACAGCTCAATGGAAAGGTCACCGTGTAAACATCATTGACACTCCAGGACACGTAGACTTCACAGTAGAAGTAGAACGTTCTTTACGCGTACTTGATGGTGCGGTAGCAGTACTTGATGCACAATCTGGTGTAGAACCACAAACAGAAACTGTTTGGCGTCAGGCTACTACTTACGGTGTACCTCGTATCGTATTCGTTAACAAAATGGATAAGATTGGTGCAGATTTCTTATACTCTGTAGGAACAATCCACGATCGTTTACAAGCAAACGCACATCCAATTCAGTTACCAATCGGTGCTGAAGACGAGTTCAATGGTATCATTGACCTTGTTGAAGAATGTGCTTACATGTACGGTAACGATTTAGGAACAGACATCGAGCGTGTCGAAATTCCTGAAGAGCACAAAGAATTAGCTGCAGAATACCGTGGAAAACTTATTGAAGCGGTAGCTGAGCTTGATGAAGAAATGATGATGAAGTACCTAGAAGGTGAAGAAATCACTATAGAAGAGCTTAAAGCTGGTATCCGTAAGGCTACAACTTCTGTAGAATTCTTCCCAGTAATCTGTGGTTCTGCATTCAAAAACAAAGGTGTTCAAATTCTGTTAGACGCAGTTATCGACTACCTACCATCTCCATTAGATGTACCAGCTATTAAAGGTACTCTTCCGGATACAGAGGAAGAAATCGAACGTAAGTCTAGCGATGAAGAACCATTCGCAGCTTTAGCATTCAAAATCATGACTGACCCTTATGTTGGTAAGTTAACGTTCTTCCGTGTGTATTCTGGTGTGTTAAACTCTGGATCATACGTGAAAAACTCAACTAAAGGTAAGCGTGAGCGTGTAGGTCGTATCCTACAAATGCACGCTAACAGCCGTGAAGAGATTTCAACAGTTTACGCTGGTGATATCGCTGCTGCTGTAGGTTTAAAAGATACTACTACTGGTGATACTCTTTGTGATGAGAAGAGTCTTGTTATCCTTGAGTCTATGGAATTCCCAGAGCCAGTTATCTCTGTAGCTATCGAACCAAAATCTAAAGCTGACCAAGATAAAATGGGTACAGCACTATCTAAGCTTTCTGAAGAAGATCCAACATTCCGTGCTCACACTGACCAAGAAACTGGCCAAACAATCATCGCTGGTATGGGTGAACTTCACCTTGATATCATCGTTGACCGTATGCGTCGTGAATTCAAAGTGGAAGCAAACGTTGGTGCTCCTCAGGTAGCATACCGTGAGACTTTCCGCGCTGCTGCGAAAGTTGAAGGTAAGTTCGCTCGTCAATCTGGTGGTCGTGGACAATTCGGTCACGTTTGGATTGAGTTTGAACCTAATGAAGAAGGTAAAGGTTTTGAATTCCAAAACAAAATCGTCGGTGGTGTAGTTCCACGTGAATACATCCCAGCTGTTGGAGCGGGTCTTGAAGACTCACTTAAAAATGGTGTACTAGCTGGTTATCCACTAGTTGACATTAAAGCTGCGTTAGTTGACGGTTCTTACCATGATGTCGATTCATCTGAGATGGCGTTCAAAATCGCTGCATCTATGGCACTTAAAGCTGCGGTTTCTAAATGTAGCCCAGTAATTCTTGAGCCAATGATGAAAGTTGAAGTTGTAATTCCTGAAGAGTACATGGGTGACATTATGGGCGACGTAACATCTCGTCGTGGACGTGTAGAAGGTATGGAAGCTCGCGGTAACGCACAAGTTGTTCGCGCTATGGTTCCACTTTCTGAAATGTTCGGTTATGCAACGGCATTACGTTCTAACACTCAAGGACGCGGAACATTCTCAATGACATTTGATCATTATGAAGAAGTACCGAAGTCTGTTTCTGAAGAAATTATTAAAAAAAATAAAGGTGAATAATTGATTTTTATCGATTGTTCAAGTATAACTACTTATGTAAGCTTAGAAAGTGGGACGTAAGTTTCACTTTCTAGTCTAAATATAAAATAACCTATATAAACTAAGGAGGAATTTAGAATGGCTAAAGCTAAATTCGAACGTTCTAAACCCCATGTTAACATCGGTACAATCGGCCACGTTGACCATGGTAAAACTACATTAACTGCTGCGATCACTACAGTTCTTGCAAAAGCTGGTGGTGCTGAAGCACGCGGATACGATCAAATCGACGCTGCTCCAGAAGAAAGAGAGCGCGGAATCACAATCTCAACTGCACACGTTGAGTACGAAACTGAAACTCGTCACTATGCACACGTTGACTGCCCAGGTCACGCTGACTATGTTAAAAACATGATCACTGGTGCTGCTCAAATGGACGGCGGTATCTTAGTAGTATCTGCTGCTGATGGCCCAATGCCTCAAACACGTGAGCACATCCTTCTTTCTCGTCAAGTAGGTGTTCCTTACATCGTTGTATTCTTAAACAAATGCGACATGGTAGACGACGAAGAATTATTAGAATTAGTAGAAATGGAAGTTCGCGACCTATTATCTGAATACGGATTCCCAGGCGACGACATTCCTGTAATCAAAGGTTCTGCTCTTAAAGCTCTTCAAGGAGAAGCTGATTGGGAAGCAAAAATCATTGAATTAATGACTGAAGTTGATGCTTACATCCCAACTCCAGAACGTGAAACTGACAAACCATTCTTAATGCCTATCGAGGATGTATTCTCTATCACAGGTCGTGGTACAGTTGCAACTGGTCGTGTAGAGCGCGGAATCGTTAAAGTTGGTGACGTAGTAGAAATCATCGGTCTTGCTGAAGAGAATGCTTCTACAACTGTAACTGGTGTAGAAATGTTCCGTAAACTTCTTGACCAAGCTCAAGCTGGAGACAACATCGGTGCTCTTCTTCGTGGGGTTGCTCGTGAAGACATCCAACGTGGACAAGTTCTTGCTAAAACTGGCTCTGTAAAAGCTCACGCTAAATTCAAAGCTGAAGTTTTCGTATTATCTAAAGAAGAAGGTGGACGTCATACTCCATTCTTCGCTAACTACCGTCCTCAGTTCTACTTCCGTACAACTGACGTAACTGGTATCATCCAATTACCAGAAGGTACTGAAATGGTAATGCCTGGTGACAACATCGAAATGACTATCGAACTTATCGCTCCAATCGCTATCGAAGAGGGAACTAAATTCTCTATTCGTGAAGGTGGACGTACAGTAGGTTACGGTGTAGTTGCAACTATCGTTGAGTAATCTTAACTGATATAAAAAAACCAAGGGATCTTCCCTTGGTTTTTTTGTTTGGAGAAATGATGCTTTTAAATTTAAAACGAGTTTCTTCTATAGTATATAAAACAAAAACCAACATCCAAAAACTGTAAGTAGAATAAGAACAGATGAAAACTTGAAATTCTTTAAAGTGCCATGTATAATAGCAAAAGTAGAGAAAAGCAGATGCAAACAAAAAGATGCTTGCATCTAGACGAATAACATTGTATAATAGACAATGTTGGTCTTTGACTGCGATGAAGTGGAAGGTTGCTGACACACCCGGCCGCTTTGCCATGGCATGGTGTGGGGAAATTTCCATGGAGAAGGTCTATTTTAGAAATAGGCGAACGAAGGAGGGAAAATAATGGCAAAAGAAAAAATTCGTATCCGTTTAAAAGCTTATGATCACCGTATTCTTGATCAATCAGCTGAGAAAATTGTAGAAACAGCTAAGCGTTCTGGGGCAACAGTTTCTGGTCCGATCCCATTACCAACTGAGAAGACTATTTACACAATTCTTCGTGCTGTTCATAAGTACAAAGATTCTCGTGAGCAATTCGAAATGCGCACACACAAACGTTTAATCGATATCGTGAGTCCTACTCCACAAACAGTAGATTCATTAATGCGTTTAGACTTACCGTCTGGTGTAGATATCGAAATCAAACTATAAATTATATAACTTAAAAATGTAGGAGGTGTAACTCATGACCAAAGGAATCTTAGGAAGAAAGATCGGTATGACTCAAGTATTTGCTGAGAACGGTGAGTTAATCCCAGTAACGGTAATCGCTGCTAATCCAAACGTTGTTCTTCAAAAGAAAACAACTGAAACTGATGGCTACAACGCAATTCAGTTAGGATTTGAAGACAAACGTGAAAAGTTAACTAACAAACCTGAACAAGGCCACACTGCTAAAGCATCTACAACTCCTAAGCGCTTCATTCGCGAAATCCGCGATGCAGACGTGGACGGATTAGAGGTTGGTCAAGAGGTAAAAGTTGAAGTTTTCGCTGCAGGTGAAATCGTTGACGTAACAGGAATTTCTAAAGGTAAAGGTTTCCAAGGTGTTATCAAACGCCACGGACAATCTCGCGGACCTATGTCTCATGGTTCTCGCTATCACCGTCGTCCAGGTTCTATGGGGCCAGTTGCTCCGAACCGTGTATTCAAAGGTAAAAAACTTGCTGGACGTATGGGTGGAGACCAAGTTACTATCCAAAACTTAGAAATCGTTCAAGTTGACACTGAGCGCAACTTATTACTAGTAAAAGGTAACGTTCCAGGTGCTAAGAAATCTCTTGTAGTTGTTCAAGGCGCTGTGAAGGTTAGCAAATAATTCACAATAGGAAGGAGGAATTCCAATGCCAAAAGTTACTGTATATAACCAAACTGGTTCACAGGTTGGTGAAATCGAATTAGCTGAAGCTATTTTCGGTATCGAACCAAATGAAGCTGTACTTTTCGAAGCTGTAATGATGCAACGTGCATCTTTACGTCAAGGTACACACAAAGTAAAAACTCGCTCTGAAGTTCGCGGTGGTGGTCGTAAACCATGGCGTCAAAAAGGAACTGGACGTGCTCGTCAAGGTTCTATCCGCTCTCCTCAATGGCGTGGTGGTGGTACGGTATTCGGACCTACACCAAGAAGCTATGCGTACAAACTTCCTAAGAAAGTTCGTCGTTTAGCGATTAAATCTGCATTAGCTACTAAAGTAGTTGAGAACAACATTGTAGTTCTTGAAGACCTAGTGTTAAATGCACCAAAAACAAAAGACATGGTAGCAGTACTTAAAGGATTAACTGTTGAGAAGAAAGCTCTTATCGTAACTGCTGATGCAAACGAATCTGTAGAGTTATCTGCTCGCAATATCCCTGGAGTAACAGTAATCACTGCTGATGGCGTAAACGTGCTAGATGTGCTTCATCATGATAAGCTAATCATGACAAAAGCGGCAGTGGAAAAAGTAGAGGAGGTGCTTGCATAATGAGAGATCCTCGTGATATCATTAAGCGCCCAGTTATCACTGAACGTTCTATGGAAATGATGGCTGAAAAAAAATACACGTTCGACGTGGACGTTAAATCTAATAAAACAGAGGTTAAAGACGCTATCGAAGCGATCTTTGGTGTTAATGTAGACAAAGTAAACATCATGAACTACAAGCCGAAAGCAAAACGTGTTGGTCGTCACGCTGGTTTTACTAGCCGTCGTCGTAAAGCAATCGTTAAGCTAACTGCTGACAGCAAAGAAATCGAAATCTTCCAAGGCGTTTAATTCTTACTAAAGAAGGAGGGAAATTGAGATGGGAATTAAAAAGTATAATCCAACTACTAACGGTCGTCGTAACATGACTACGAATGATTTCGCTGAAATCACGACTGACAGACCGGAAAAGTCTTTACTTGCTCCTTTAAGCAAAAAGGCTGGTCGTAATAACCAAGGTAAAATTACTGTACGTCATCAAGGTGGCGGACATAAGCGTCAATACCGTATCATCGACTTTAAGCGTAACAAAGATGGAATTCCAGGACGCGTTGCTACGATCGAATACGATCCAAACCGCTCTGCGAATATCGCATTAATTAACTACGTTGACGGTGAAAAACGTTACATTCTTGCTCCTAAAACTTTAGAAGTAGGTATGGAAGTTATGTCTGGCCCTGAAGCTGACATTAAAATCGGTAACGCATTACCATTAATCAACATTCCAGTAGGTACTGTTGTTCATAACATCGAGCTTAAGCCTGGTCGTGGCGGACAATTAGTTCGTTCTGCTGGTACATCTGCTCAAGTACTTGGTAAAGAAGGAAAATACGTACTTGTACGTTTAACTTCTGGTGAAGTACGTCTTGTATTATCTGCTTGTCGCGCTTCAATCGGTCAAGTTGGTAACGAACAACACGAACTTATCAAAATCGGTAAAGCAGGTCGCTCTCGCTGGTTAGGTAAGCGCCCAACAGTTCGTGGTTCTGTAATGAACCCGGTTGATCACCCACACGGTGGTGGTGAAGGACGCTCTCCAATCGGACGTAAGTCTCCAATGTCTCCATGGGGTAAACCAACTCTTGGATTCAAGACTCGTAAGAAAAACAAAGCGTCTGATAAATTTATCGTTCGTCGTCGTAAAAAATAATGGGATTGTAGTACGGTTCGCTTCAAGAACCGTACGCCAATCACGAAGGGAGGCACCAAAATGGCTCGTAGCTTAAAAAAAGGACCATTTGTCGATGATCACTTAATGAGCAAAATGGAAAAATTAGTTGCATCTGAGCAAAAACAAGTTGTTAAAACTTGGTCTCGCCGTTCAACTATCTTCCCTCAGTTCATCGGACACACAATCGCTGTATATGATGGTCGTAAACACGTACCTGTGTACATCACTGAGGATATGGTTGGCCATAAGTTAGGTGAATTCGCACCAACTCGTACGTATAAAGGTCACCTTGCTGACGATAAGAAAACTAGAAGATAATGAGAGGAGGCACTTCAATGCAAGCTAAAGCAGTAGCGAGAACAGTTCGTATTGCTCCTCGTAAAGTTCGTTTAGTAGTAGACTTAATCCGAGGTAAGCAAGTGGGTGAAGCGATTGCTATCCTTAACCACACACCAAAAACTGCTTCTCCAGTTGTAGAAAAAGTTTTAAAATCTGCAATCGCAAATGCAGAGCACAATTATGAGATGGATATTAACAACTTAGTTGTTGAAAAAGTTTTCGTTGACGAAGGTCCAACGTTGAAACGTTTCCGTCCACGTGCAATGGGTCGTGCAAGCCAAATTAACAAACGCACAAGCCACATCACAGTTGTGGTATCAGAAAAGAAGGAGGGATAATCGATGGGTCAGAAGGTTAATCCAATTGGTCTTCGTGTCGGTGTTATCCGTGACTGGGAATCTCGTTGGTTCGCTGAGAAAGATTACGCTACATTATTACATGAAGACATCAAAATCCGTGAGTACATTACTGTACGCTTAAAAGATTCTGCTGTTGCTAAAGTAGAAATCGAACGTGCAGCAAATCGTGTAAATGTTACAATTCACACTGCAAAACCTGGTATGGTAATTGGTAAAGGTGGTACAGAAGTTGAAGCACTTCGTAAAGCTCTTAACCAATTAACAGGCAAGCGTGTACACATCAATATTTTAGAAGTTAAGAGAGCTGATCTTAACGCTAAATTAGTAGGCGAAAACATCGCTCGTCAATTAGAAAACCGTGTATCATTCCGTCGTGCACAAAAGCAAGTTATTCAACGTGCTATGCGTGCAGGTGCTAAAGGTATTAAAACACAGGTTTCTGGTCGTCTTGGCGGAGCTGATATCGCTCGTGCAGAATCTTACAGTGAAGGAACTGTTCCACTTCATACACTTCGCGCTGATATTGACTATGCAGCAGTTGAAGCTGATACAACATACGGTAAATTAGGCGTAAAAGTATGGATCTACCGTGGAGAAGTCCTTCCTACAAAAAAGAAAGCTTCTGAGGAAGGAGGAAAATAATATGTTAATGCCAAAACGCGTAAAATATCGTAGAGAGCATCGTGGTAAAATGCGTGGTCGTGCAAAAGGTGGAACTGAAATTGCTTTCGGTGAATTCGGTTTACAAGCACAAGCTGCTTCATGGATTACAAACCGTCAAATCGAAGCTGCTCGTCGTGCAATGACTCGTTACATGAAACGTGGCGGTAAAGTATGGATTAAAATTTTCCCTTCTAAACCTTACACTGCAAAACCTCTAGAAGTACGTATGGGTTCCGGTAAAGGGGCACCAGAAGGCTGGGTAGCAGTAGTAAAACCTGGGAAAATTATGTTTGAAATCGCGGGTGTATCTGAAGAGGTAGCACGCGAAGCATTACGTCTTGCAGCTCACAAGTTACCTGTGAAATGTAAATTCGTAAAACGTGAAGAAAATGGTGGTGAATCTAATGAAAACTAATGATATTCGTGAACTAACCACTGCCGAAATCGAAACAAAAGTTAAAGCTTTAAAGGAAGAATTATTCAATCTTCGCTTCCAACTTGCTACAGGACAATTAGAGAATCCAACTCGCATCCGTGAAGTGCGTAAAGCGATTGCTCGTATGAAAACTGTAGTTCGTGAAAGAGAGATCGGAATTAATCGATAAATTGAGGGGAGGTTTGCATAGTGAGCGAACGTAACCAACGCAAAGTTTATACTGGTCGTGTTGTGTCTGATAAAATGGACAAAACGATTACAGTTTTAGTTGAAACTTACAAAACTCATTCCTTGTACGGAAAACGTGTTAAGTATTCTAAAAAGTACAAAGCCCATGATGAGCAAAACCAAGCGAAACTTGGCGATATCGTTAAAATCATGGAAACTCGCCCGCTTTCTGCTACTAAGCGTTTCCGTTTAGTTGAAATCGTTGAAGAAGCGGTTATTATCTAAATAGACGAATCGGAATTTTTAGTCCGAAGGGAGGTTTCATAACATGATCCAACAAGAATCTCGTTTGAAAGTTGCTGACAACTCTGGTGCACGTGAACTTTTAACAATTAAAGTATTAGGCGGCTCTGGTCGTAAATATGCTAACATTGGTGATATTATCGTTGCTACGGTAAAACAAGCAACACCAGGTGGCGTTGTTAAAAAAGGTGACGTTGTTAAAGCAGTAGTAGTACGTACGAAGAGCGGAGCTCGTCGTCCGGACGGTTCTTATATCAAATTTGATGAAAACGCAGCGGTTATCATTAAAGACGATAAGAGCCCACGTGGTACTCGTATCTTCGGACCAGTAGCTCGTGAATTACGTGATAGCAACTTCATGAAGATCGTTTCTTTAGCTCCAGAAGTTCTATAATTTAAGGTATTGCCTTGCTAAGGAGGTGCAGAATTAAGATGCATGTAAAAAAAGGTGATAAAGTACAGGTAATCACTGGAAAAGACAAAGGAAAACAAGGCGTTATCCTTGTGGCTTTCCCAAAGCAAAACCGTGTTATCGTTGAGGGTGTTAACATCGTTAAAAAACACTCTAAGCCATCTCAATTAAATCCACAAGGTGGAATTATTACTAAAGAAGCACCTATTCACGTTTCTAACGTTATGATTTTAGATCCGAAAACAGGTGAACCTACTCGCGTAGGCTTCAAAGTAGAAGATGGTAAAAAAGTTCGTATTGCAAAAAAATCTGGTGAATTATTAGATAAATAATTTTCTTAAGAAAGGAGGTCACTTCATTGAATCGCCTTAAAGAGAAGTTCCAAAAGGAAATTACTCCTGCTCTAGTGAGCAAGTTTAACTATAAATCTGTGATGGAAGTACCGAAAATCGAAAAGATCGTAATCAACACTGGTGTTGGTGACGCGGTATCTAACTCAAAAGCTTTAGACAATGCAGTAGAAGAATTAACACAAATCGCAGGTCAAAAGCCTGTTGTAACTCGTGCTAAAAAATCAATCGCTGGTTTCCGTCTTCGTGAAGGTATGCCAATCGGTGCGAAAGTAACTTTACGCGGCGAGCACATGTATGAGTTCTTCGACAAATTAGTATCAGTTTCTTTACCACGTGTACGTGATTTCCGTGGTGTTTCTAAGAAATCATTTGATGGTCGTGGGAACTACACATTAGGTGTTAAAGAGCAACTTATCTTCCCTGAGATTGATTATGATAAAGTAAGCAAAGTCCGCGGTATGGACATCGTAATCGTTACTACAGCGAAAACTGATGAAGAAGCTCGTGAACTTTTAACACAATTCGGTATGCCATTCCAAAAATAATGGAAGCCAACGCTAAGTAGAGGAGGCGAAAACGTGGCTAAAAAATCTATGATAGCGAAACAAAAGCGTACTCCTAAGTTTAAAGTACAAGAGTATACACGTTGCGAACGCTGCGGTCGTCCGCATTCTGTATACCGCAAATTTAAGCTTTGCCGTATTTGTTTCCGTGAACTTGCATATAAAGGTCAAATTCCTGGTGTTAAAAAAGCTAGTTGGTAAAACCCACAAATGGGAAGGAGGTAAAACACATGGTGATGACAGATCCAATTGCAGACATGCTTACTCGCATCCGTAATGCGAACATGGTACGTCATGAGAAATTAGAGGTTCCTGCTTCTAAAATCAAAAAAGAGATCGCTGAACTTTTAAAACGTGAAGGTTTCATTCGTGATGTAGAATACATCGAGGATAACAAACAAGGTATCCTTCGTATTTTCCTGAAATATGGTGCAAACAATGAACGTGTAATCACTGGATTAAAACGTATCAGTAAACCTGGCTTACGCGTTTACGCTAAAGCTGATGAAGTACCACGTGTACTTAACGGATTAGGTATCGCTCTTGTTTCTACATCTAAGGGAGTAATGACAGACAAAGACGCTCGTCAATTACAAACTGGTGGAGAAGTAGTAGCATACGTTTGGTAATATATATTTAAAACGAACGGAGGTGTGACCACATGTCTCGTATTGGTAAAAAGATTCTTGAAATCCCTGCAGGTGTTACTATTACAATTGCAGAAGACAATACTGTAACAGTAAAAGGCCCTAAAGGTGAATTAACTCGTAAATTCAATGCTGATATGTCTATCAAAATTGAAGAAAATACACTAACAGTTGAGCGTCCATCTGAACAGAAGGAACACCGTGCATTACACGGTACAACTCGTGCTTTAATCGGAAACATGGTTGAAGGTGTAACTGCAGGTTTCGCACGCGGACTTGAATTAGTCGGTGTTGGTTACCGTGCTCAAAAACAAGGTGATAAACTTGTTTTAAGCGTAGGTTATTCTCATCCAGTAGAAATGACTCCGGAAGCAGGTCTTGAAGTTGAAGTACCTGCACCAACTAAAATCGTAATCAAAGGTATCGACAAGCAACGTGTTGGCGAATTTGCTGCTAACATCCGTGCTGTACGTGCTCCTGAGCCATATAAAGGTAAAGGTATTCGTTACGAAGGCGAAGTTGTTCGTCGTAAAGAAGGTAAAACTGCTAAGTAAACCCGTTAGGTGAGAGAAAGGAGTGACAAGAATGATCACTAAAGCTGATAAAAATGCGACTCGTAAGAAAAGACATGCACGTGTACGTGCTAAGCTTACTGGTACTGCAGAACGTCCACGTTTAAACGTGTTCCGTTCTAACCAACATATTTACGCTCAAGTTATTGATGATGTAAATGGTGTAACGTTAGTAAGTGCATCTACTCTTGATAAAGACCTTGCTCTTAACGGTACTAGCAATACTGAAGCTGCTACGAAAGTTGGAGAATCAGTTGCTAAGCGTGCTGTAGAGAAAGGCGTTAAAGAAGTAGTATTCGATCGCGGTGGTTACTTATACCATGGCCGTGTTAAAGCTCTAGCTGAAGCTGCTCGTGAGGCTGGATTACAATTTTAATGGTCAAAGGAGGGAAAATTGATGCATCGCATTGACCCAAGTAAATTAGAACTTGAAGAACGTGTAGTTACGATAAATCGTGTCGCGAAAGTTGTTAAGGGTGGTCGTCGTTTCCGCTTTGCTGCACTAGTTGTAGTTGGCGATAAAAACGGTCATGTTGGATTCGGTACTGGTAAAGCACAAGAGGTACCAGACGCAATTCGCAAAGCTATCGAAGACGCTAAGAAAAACTTAATCGCTGTACCATTAGTTGGTACAACAATTCCACACACAATCAACGGTCATTTTGGAGCTGGTGAAGTATTCTTAAAACCTGCTGCTGAAGGTACTGGTGTTATTGCTGGTGGACCTGTTCGTGCGGTACTTGAATTAGCTGGTGTACAAGATATTCTTTCGAAATCTCTTGGTTCTAACACACCAATCAACATGATTCGCGCTACTGTGAACGGATTAAGCGAACTTAAGCGCGCTGAAGATGTTGCAAAATTACGCGGTAAATCTGTAGAAGAGCTACTAGGTTAAGGAGGGAAAACAAATGGCGAAAAAGTTAGAAATTACCCTCACTCGTAGTGTAATTGGTCGTCCACAAGATCAACGTGCGACGGTAGAAGCTTTAGGTCTTAAAAAGTTGAATTCAACTGTAGTTAAGGAAGAAACTCCTGCTATTCTTGGTATGATCAACAAAGTTTCTCACCTTATAACTGTAAAAGAAGCTTAAGGATAACTCATTAATATAAGGAGGTGCCTGGGAATGAAACTTCATGAATTAAAACCTGCAGAAGGTTCTCGTAAAGTACGTAACCGTGTCGGTCGTGGTATCGGTTCTGGTAACGGTAAAACTGCTGGTAAAGGTCATAAAGGACAAAACGCACGTTCTGGCGGCGGTGTTCGTCTTGGCTTCGAAGGTGGTCAAACTCCATTATTCCGTCGTTTACCAAAACGCGGCTTCACAAACATTAACCGTAAAGAGTTTACTATTGTAAACTTATCAACGTTAAATCGTTTTGAAGATGGTACAGAAGTAACACCTGAATTATTGCTGGAAACTGGCGTTATCAGCAAGTTAAACGACGGTGTTAAAATTCTTGCAAGCGGAGCAGTAGAGAAAAAATTAACTGTTAAAGCGCACAAGTTCTCTTCAAGTGCTAAAGAAGCAATTGAAGCAGCTGGCGGATCAGTTGAGGTGATCTAATGTTTCGTACAATCTCCAACTTTATGCGCGTTGCTGAGATAAGACGTAAAATATTATTCACTTTAGCGATGTTAGTCGTATTCAGGATTGGCACGTTTATCCCAGTGCCATTTACAAATGGAGACGTACTGAAAGCACAAGATCAATTAAATGCCTTAGGTATCCTAAATACATTTGGCGGTGGCGCCTTGAAAAACTTCTCCATCTTCGCGATGGGAATCATGCCGTATATTACAGCATCCATCATCGTGCAATTATTGCAGATGGATGTTGTTCCTAAATTTTCGGAATGGTCGAAGCAAGGTGAAATGGGCCGTCGTAAACTAACGCAATTCACGCGTTACTTTACAATTGTTCTTGCGTTTATTCAGGGGTTTGGTATGTCAATCGGTTTTAACGGTATGGTAGGTGGGCAATTAATTTTGAATCCTGGTTGGAGCACTTATTTATACATTGCTACGGTACTGACTGCTGGTACTGCATTTTTAATGTGGTTAGGTGAACAGATTACAGCTAAAGGTGTAGGTAATGGTATTTCCATCCTTATCTTTGGCGGTATTGCCGCAGCGATCCCAAGTGTTATATCTCAAGTGTATCAACAACAGTTTCAAAATATCGGAGATCAATTGTTCATGAGTATCGTTAAAGTTGCATTGATCTTACTAGCTGTGCTAGCAGTTATTGTTGGTGTTATTTTCATTCAACAAGCTGTTAGAAAGATCCCAATTCAATATGCGAAGCGTGTAACAGGAGGAAATGGGAATCATGCTGGAGCACAAAACACACATTTACCGCTTAAGGTAAATAGTGCGGGTGTTATTCCAGTCATTTTTGCTGTTTCATTCTTAATTACGCCTCCAACTATTGCACAGTTCTTCCCGAATCATGATGTATCGCAGTGGATCATTGCAAACTTTAACTATTCTCACCCAGTGGGAATGATCATATATGTTGCGCTCATTGTAGCCTTCACATATTTCTATGCGTTTGTTCAGGTTAATCCAGAGCAAATGTCAGAGAATCTAAACAAACAAGGTGGATATGTTCCAGGTATTCGTCCGGGTAAGAATACGGAACAATATCTAACAAAAATCTTGTATCGTTTGACCTTTGTAGGATCAATTTTCCTAGCAGCGATTGCAATCTTACCAGTTATCTTTACGAAACTGGGAAATCTTCCTCCATCTGCACAGATTGGTGGAACGAGTATGTTAATCGTTGTCGGCGTTGCTTTAGAAACAATGAAGCAGCTAGAAAGCCAACTGGTAAAACGCCATTACAAAGGGTTTATCAAGCAGTGAGTAAGTGGGAAGAATTGTCTTCCCTACATGCTCATGTACTCTGAGGGGGAACAAGGATGAACTTAATTTTAATGGGGCTTCCTGGTGCTGGTAAAGGTACACAAGCCGAACAGATTGTTGCCAAGTATAACATCCCTCACATTTCAACAGGAGATATGTTCCGTGCAGCTATGAAGGCTGAAACTGAAATGGGTTTACAAGCAAAATCTTTTATTGATAAAGGTGCACTTGTTCCAGATGAAGTTACAATCGGAATCGTTCGTGAACGTTTAAGTCAAGAAGACTGCGTAAGAGGTTTCTTATTAGACGGTTTCCCACGAACTGTTGCACAAGCATCAGCTCTTGAAGAGATTATGAAAGATCTTGGCAAAAAAATCGACTATGTTTTAAACATTAATGTGGATTCAGGTTTGTTATTAAAACGCCTTACAGGCCGTCGCATTTGTAAAGAGTGCGGTGCGACTTACCACTTAGAATTCAATCCACCAGCAAAAGCTGATGTGTGCGATAAATGTGGTGGCGAATTATACCAACGCTCTGATGACAATGAAGAAACTGTAGCAAATCGTTTAGATGTAAATATTAAGCAAACAAAACCTTTGCTTGATTTCTACGAGGAGCTTGGTTACTTACAAAGCATTAATGGTGAGCAAGATATCAATAAAGTATTTGCTGATATCGATGTTCTCATCGGAGGCTTAGCGTAATGATCATCTGCAAAACTCCTCGCGAGATAGAAATCATGCGAGAAGCTGGCAGGATCGTTGCTTTAACTCATCAAGAGTTGAAACAGCATATTACTCCAGGAATTACAACGAAAGAGCTCGATCAAATAGCGGAAAAGACGATTCGAAAATATGGTGCTACGCCATCTTTTAAAGGATACAACGGATTTCCGGGGAGCATATGTGCTTCTGTAAATGAAGAGCTTGTACACGGAATTCCAGGGAAGCGCAAGCTCGAAGAGGGCGATATCATCAGTATCGATATTGGTGCGAAATACAATGGGTACCATGGAGATTCTGCATGGACGTATCCAGTTGGAAACATTTCTGAATCTGTTCAAAAGCTACTTGATGTCACAGAAAAATCGTTGTATCTTGGTCTAGAACAAGTAAAACCAGGCGAAAGATTATCAAATGTCTCACATGCGGTTCAAACCCATGCTGAAGAGAATGGATTCTCGATCGTTAGGGAGTATGTTGGTCACGGAATCGGGCAAGACTTACATGAGGACCCTCAAATCCCGCACTATGGTCCACCAAATAGAGGCCCTAGATTAAAGCCGGGAATGGTCATCTGTGTTGAGCCGATGGTGAATCAAGGAAGACGATATGTAAAAACACTATCTGATGACTGGACAGTGGTAACGGTAGATGGTAAATGGTGTGCACATTTTGAGCACACGATTGCTCTTACAGAAGCAGGATACGAAATCCTTACCACTTTATAAGTAGCTGGCTCTCCGGGATTTCAGAGCAGTGTAAAATGTTACTGATTTGAAGAAGGGAGAACTATTGAATGGCTAAAGATGATGTAATTGAAGTCGAAGGTACCGTTCTTGAAACGTTGCCAAATGCTATGTTCAAAGTAGAATTAGAGAATGGGCATGTCGTATTGGCTCACGTTTCTGGTAAAATCCGTATGAACTTCATTCGTATTTTACCAGGAGACAAAGTTACGGTAGAATTATCTCCGTACGATTTAAATCGTGGTCGTATTACGTACCGTTTTAAATAATATAGCACTCCGTAATCTTTAAGGAGGTTCGAGACATGAAAGTAAGACCGTCAGTTAAACCAATCTGCGAAAAATGTAAAGTTATTCGTAGACGTGGAAAAGTAATGGTTATTTGTGAAAACCCTAAACATAAACAAAAACAAGGTTAATCAGAAGGAGGTGCATTCAGAATGGCACGTATCGCAGGTGTAGATATTCCTCGAGACAAACGCGTTGTTATTTCTTTAACTTACGTATTCGGCATTGGTCGCACAACTGCTGAAAAAATTCTTACTGAAGCTGGTATTTCTTCAGAAACACGAGTTCGTGACTTAACGGAAGACGAACTAGGACGTATCCGTGATATCATCGATCGTATTAAAGTTGAGGGAGACCTTCGTCGTGAAGTATCTCTTAACATTAAACGTCTAATGGAGATCGGTTCTTACCGTGGTCTTCGTCACCGTCGTGGTTTACCAGTTCGTGGTCAAAACTCTAAAAACAATGCTCGTACGCGTAAAGGTCCACGTCGTACAGTAGCAAATAAAAAGAAATAATAAGTAAAGGAGGTTGAACTAACAATGGCACGTAAAACAAACACTCGTAAAAAACGTGTGAAAAAGAATATTGAAGCTGGTATAGCTCATATTCGTTCTACTTTCAACAACACAATCGTAACACTTACAGATACTCATGGTAACGCACTTTCTTGGTCTAGTGCTGGTGCACTTGGTTTCCGTGGATCTCGTAAGTCTACTCCATTCGCTGCGCAAATGGCTGCTGAAGCTGCTGCTAAAGTTGCAATGGAGCACGGTTTAAAAACTTTAGAGGTTACTGTTAAAGGTCCTGGTGCTGGTCGTGAAGCTGCAATTCGTGCTCTTCAAGCTGCAGGTCTAGAAGTAACAGCAATTAGAGATGTTACTCCAGTTCCTCATAATGGATGTCGTCCACCAAAACGTCGTCGTGTGTAATTTTTCTGTATAGAATTTTCCCTTTTGTCTATAATGGATATGATGCATTATCGAGAAATTTCGTACAGAAACATCGCTTGTTGTGCACAATCGGGAACTGCCTAAGGGGGACTTTCGGTTAGACAGGGGGTATCCCTTTGTTTAACCGGGGTTTCGACGTTTTGAAGGAGGGTTTAGTTAATGATTGAAATCGAAAAGCCGAAAATCGAAACGGTTGAACTTAACGAAGATGCTAAATATGGTAAATTCGTAATTGAACCGCTTGAGCGTGGATATGGTACTACTTTGGGTAACTCCTTACGTCGTATTCTTTTATCCTCACTCCCTGGTGCCGCTGTTACTGCTATCCAAATCGATGGCGTATTACATGAATTTTCAACAGTTGAGGGCGTAGTAGAAGACGTTACGACGATCATCTTAAACTTGAAAAAGTTAGCTCTTAAAATCTACTCTGAAGAAGAGAAGACGTTGGAAATTGATGTACAGGGCGAAGGTATTGTCACAGCTGCTGATATTACTCATGATAGTGATGTAGAAATCTTAAATCCAGATTTACACATTGCAACGTTAGCAAAAAATGCGCATTTCCGCATGCGTTTAACTGCAAAGCGTGGCCGTGGGTATACGCCAGCTGATGCAAATAAAAGCGAAGATCAACCAATAGGAGTAATTCCTATTGATTCTATTTATACTCCAGTATCACGTGTAACTTACCAAGTGGAAAAGACACGTGTCGGACAAGTGGCTAATTATGATAAGCTTACGCTTGATGTATGGACGGATGGAAGCATCGGGCCAAAAGAAGCTATCTCTTTAGGTGCCAAAATCTTAACTGAGCATTTAAATATCTTTGTTGGTTTAACTGATGAAGCACAAAATGCTGAGATTATGGTCGAGAAGGAAGAAGATCAAAAAGAGAAAGTTCTTGAGATGACTATCGAGGAACTAGATCTTTCTGTTCGTTCTTATAATTGCCTAAAACGTGCAGGAATTAATACTGTACAAGAGCTTGCGAACAAAACAGAAGAAGATATGATGAAAGTTCGTAACTTAGGACGTAAATCCTTAGAAGAAGTTAAACATAAACTTGAGGAATTAGGTTTAGGTTTACGTAAAGACGACTGAGGATTTAAACCCATCAACAAAGGAGGGAACTACGAATGGCATACAGAAAATTAGGCCGTACAAGTGCGCAACGTAAAGCTATGTTACGTGATTTAGCTACTGATTTAATTATCAACGAGCGCATCCAAACGACAGAAACTCGTGCAAAAGAACTTCGTTCTGTAGTGGAAAAAATGATCACTTTAGGTAAACGCGGAGATCTTCATGCTCGTCGTCAAGCAGCAGCTTTCATTCGCAATGAAGTTGCTAACGCTGAGACTGGTCAAGATGCACTTCAAAAATTATTCGCTGATGTAGCTCCACGCTATGCTGAGCGCCAAGGCGGATACACTCGTATTGCAAAAATTGGTCCACGTCGCGGAGACGCAGCACCAATGGTAATTATCGAGTTAGTATAATGATGATTAAAAGGGCAGGACAGTTCTTTTCAAGTAACTGGTCATGGCCCTTTTTTTTTAAATATAAAAAATAGGCTAACTTGGCGAAGGAAAGGGTGCCTTGTATTGAAAAAAGAGAAACTTCGGACAGAAAATATATCATTTCAATATCCTGGGGCAGCCTCTTATGCATTAAAAGATGTTTCATTTTCCTTATATGAAGGAGAATGGGTATCTGTTATTGGACAAAATGGTTCAGGTAAATCTACACTTGCAAAATTATTGAATGGTTTGTTTTTACCGGAATCAGGGACCATTACTGTAAATGATACAGTGGTTTTATCAGAGGAAACGGTATGGGATGTTCGAAAACAAATTGGGATGGTATTTCAAAATCCTGATAATCAATTTGTTGGAACGACAGTACAAGATGACGTTGTATTTGGTCTAGAAAATATCGGAATGCCAAGGGAGCAGATGATAGAAAGACTAGAACAAGCCCTGCAACTGGTCCGTATGGAAGATTTTCTTAATGATGAACCCCATTCGTTATCTGGCGGACAAAAACAGCGAGTCGCAATAGCAGGTGTTTTAGCACTTCAGCCATCTATTTTAATACTAGATGAAGCAACTTCAATGTTAGACCCTCAGGGGAGACTTGAAGTAGTAGAAACGGTTAGACAACTTGTTAATCAAAAGGGTATTACGGTGTTATCGATTACGCACGATTTAGAAGAAGCGGCACAATCAGACCGTATTATTATTTTGAACAAGGGAGAAATATTAGAGGAAGGTACTCCAGAGCAAATTTTCAAATCCTCTCATATGCTCCAAGAGATTGGATTAGATGTACCTTTTTCGGTGAAAATAGCAGAATTATTAAAAAGAAATGAAATTCACTTGCACAATACGCATCTTACAATGGAAAGCTTGGTGAACGAACTTTGGAGATTACATTCCAAAAAGTAGAACATCGTTATCAATATAAAACTCCATTTGAAAGACGCGCACTTTACGATGTAGACGTGTCGTTTCCAAGTGGGGGCTATTATGCCATTATTGGTCATACTGGTTCAGGAAAGTCGACGATGATTCAACATTTAAATGGTTTATTACAGCCGACAAATGGTACGGTTCAAATTGGCGAACATTTAATTTCAGCAGGGAAGAAAGAAAAGAAACTTAAACCACTACGAAAAAAAGTAGGGGTTGTCTTTCAGTTCCCAGAACATCAGCTATTTGAAGAGACAGTTGAGAAGGATATTTGTTTTGGTCCTACTAATTTTGGTGTATCTGAAGAAGAGGCAAAACAAAAGGCGAAAGATGCAATCCAGCTTGTTGGATTGGACATAGAGTTATTAGCACGTTCTCCGTTTGAGCTAAGCGGTGGGCAAATGAGGCGCGTTGCAATAGCAGGTGTACTTGCGATGGAACCCGAAGTGCTTGTATTAGATGAACCTACAGCAGGGCTTGATCCTAAAGGACAGCACGAGCTCATGGGGATGTTTTACAAGCTTCATAAGGAACAGGGGCTTACAGTCATTCTTGTCACCCACAATATGGAGGATGCCGCTAAGTATGCAGATCAAATTGTGGTTATGCATAAAGGAACGGTCTTTTTGCAAGGAAGAGCAGAGGAAGTATTTTCACACGCAGATGAATTAGAGAAAATTGGTGTGGATCTTCCGATGTCTTTAAAGTATAAACGTGCAATTGAAGAAAAGTTTGGTATTTCAATTTCGAAGGCTACCTTATCTTTAGAGGATCTTACTCATGAAGTTGTACAGGTGTTACGAAAAGGTGGTCATGAATCATGCAGCAGTTGATCATTGGGAGATACATTCCAGGTCAGTCAGTCATTCATAAACTTGATCCTCGTACGAAGCTGTTGATTGTCTTTTTATATGTATTTGTTGTTTTTTTAGCAAATAATGCGATTTCATATGGATTTTTATTTTTGTATGCACTCATTGCTTTATTTTTTGCAAAAGTGCCGATTCGTTATGTACTTTCGGGCTTAAAACCAATTCTATGGATTTTTCTTTTTACATTTTTCCTGCATATTTTTACAAATAAAGAAGGGGAAGTACTATTCCAGCTTGGTTGGTTTTCGATACATGAAAAAGGATTAGAGCAAGGGATATACATTTCTATACGATTCTTCGTTATTATTTTAATGACGACATTATTAACGTTAACGACGACACCTATTGAAATTACAGATGGGTTGGAGACGTTATTAAAGCCGTTGAAGCGTATAAAAGTTCCTGTTCATGAAATCGCATTAATGATGTCAATTTCACTACGTTTTATCCCGACATTAATGGATGAAACGAGTAAAATTATGAAAGCACAAGCGTCACGTGGCATTGATTTCGCCGGGGGACCGATAAAAGATAGGATGAAAGCTATTATTTCACTACTCGTTCCGCTATTTATTAGTGCTTTTAAGCGTGCAGAGGACTTAGCGATTGCGATGGAAGCTCGTGGATATCAAAGTGGCGAAGGACGCACTAAATTTAGGCAACTACGCTGGAAAACAAGTGATACAGTAACGATTATAAGCTTACTTTGTTTAGCTTGTATTTTGGCATGGGTGCGATCGTAATGGAGAATAAAGAAATGGATAGAATAAAATGTACGGTTGCATATGATGGCATGCATTTTTGTGGTTATCAAATTCAGCCGCAGCATCGTACTGTTCAACAAGAGATAGAGAAAGCATTGCAGAAATTGCATAAAGGAGAACTTGTTCGTGTTCAAGCATCGGGCAGAACAGATTCTACCGTTCATGCAAAAGGACAAGTGATACACTTTGATACCCCTTTGTCTCTTGCAGAGTGGCAATGGAGTAATGCTTTAAACACAATGTTGCCAGATGATATTGTTATCAGACAGGTAGAGAAAAAAACAGAAGAATTTCATGCGCGTTACGGTGTCGAGAAAAAAGAATATCGTTATCGTGTATTATTATCAAAGACTGCGGATGTATTCCGTAGAAATTACGTATATCAATATCCATATCCACTTGAAATAAACTCTATAAGAAAAGCGATTCCTTATTTTATTGGAACGCATGATTTCACTTCTTTTTGTTCGGCAAAAACTGACAAAAAAGATAAAGTGCGAACAATTTATGAAATTGAGTTAATTGAGCAAGACGACGAATTAATTTTTCGTTTTGTAGGTAATGGATTTTTATATAATATGGTCAGAATTATTGTTGGTACGTTACTGAACGTAGGGCAAGGAAAGCTTGATCCTGATAGCATTCCAGAGATTTTAGCGAAACAAAATCGCCAGTTTGCTGGAAAGATGGCTCCAGGTCATGGACTTTACTTATGGCAGGTAAACTATAACAACTAATCCTGGTGTAACATTTGCTTGACATTAGAAACTCAAAAGTATATCATAACATATGGTATTGTTTCTAAAACCACGATTAGCCCCGGAAGGAAATCGTGTTTAAGATAAACAATAGATTTTTTCTATGGAAAAGATAACGAGGAGGGAAACACATGCGTACGACTTTTATGGCAAAAGCTAACGAAGTTGAGCGTAAATGGTATGTGGTTGATGCTGAAGGTCAAACTTTAGGTCGCCTATCTACTGAAGTAGCATCCATTTTACGTGGTAAAAACAAACCTACATTTACACCACACGTTGACACGGGTGATCATGTAATTATTATTAACGCTGAGAAAATTCATTTAACAGGTAATAAATTAAACGATAAAATTTACTACCGTCACACTAACCACCCAGGTGGACTTAAGCAAAGAACAGCTCTAGAAATGCGTACAAACTACCCTGTACAAATGTTAGAGCTTGCAATTAAAGGGATGCTTCCAAAAGGACGTTTAGGACGTCAAGTATCTAAGAAATTAAACGTGTATGCTGGAGCAGAGCATCCACACCAAGCACAAAAACCAGAAGTTTACGAACTTCGCGGATAATCAATTAAAGGAGGGCTTACTTTGGCACAGGTTCAATACTATGGCACTGGACGTCGTAAGAGTTCAGTAGCGCGCGTGCGCCTAGTTCCAGGCGAAGGACGCGTTATCATTAACGGTCGTGATTTTGAAAACTATATCCCATTTGCTGCATTACGTGAAGTAGTGAAACAACCTCTAGTTGCAACAGAAACTTTAGGTAACTACGATGTACTTGTAAACGTAAATGGTGGTGGATACACTGGTCAAGCTGGTGCTATTCGTCACGGTATTTCTCGCGCTTTATTAAAAGCTGATCCAGAATACCGTCTAACACTAAAACGTGCAGGTCTATTAACTCGTGACGCACGTATGAAAGAGCGTAAAAAATACGGTCTTAAAGGCGCACGTCGTGCACCTCAGTTCTCAAAACGTTAATTTTTGCGAACTACAAACCCCAACCATTTTGGTTGGGGTTTTTTTATGTTTAATTCCTCTTTTGCAATTTTTTTAGCTTGGAATATTTTAGTGCTACGGCCTCGCGTATGCTTCTTCTTTAGAAGTTTAGACTAATAAGTATTAGGGAGGTTTATACGTACTATGAATGTCATTGTCAGCTTACAAGAAAAGCAAAAAGAAAAGCAGTTAAAATACGAGCGTAAGATGCTGCGAGAATTATCATTAAAAACATTGCGCTCAAATATTCGTGATGCCTTTCAGATGCAAGAACTTCATCGTCAGTATGAAGATTATTGTATTGAACTAGGGATAGAATCTTATTTATTAGGAGCGAGATACAGTAAATTTGGTTATTATGGTGAATCATTTTTTGATGTGAAATATAGAGCCTTAGAAGAAGAGCAACAATTAACTGAAACATTATTTCAATTTTTAACAAGTATGACTATGCGTGAAATTAAATTGCAAGACGAGGAATTACTTTTTGAATCTTGCCAGCAGTTTATCGGCCTGTGGTGGCAGGAAGGGTATGAAAAAGGTGAACGAAGATATCGATTAAAGCTACACTAAGACAAGCATAAACTTTCCTCTTGTCCCATATAAGTAATTAGAGGGACTAGCTGGAGGAGGAAAGGTATGAAGAGAATTCGAATTATCTCTTTTGCGCTCGCTGCGGTTGTTTTGTTTTTTTTAGTCAAACAAGAATTTCAAATTACAAAATCGTGGCGAGCTTGGAATTTGCCCTTATCAGGGAAAGTGATCGTGCTAGACGCTGGGCATGGTGGTCCAGACGGAGGGGCTGTTGGTGGAAAGGATATTGTAGAAAAAGATATTACGCTCGAGATTACAAAAAAAGTACAAGATTATTTACAAGAACAAGGTGCGTTAGTTATTTTAACTCGTGAAGGAGATTATGATTTAGCTAACAAAGATACAAAGTCATATAGTAGGCGTAAAGCAGAGGACTTAAAAAAGCGTGTAGAGATTATTAATAAGCCTGATGTAGACTTTTTTGCAAGCATTCATTTAAACGCTCTAACTAGCGGTGGATCTAAAGGCGCACAAACGTTCTATTACCGTTCTTTAATTGAAAATGAACGGGCTGCGAAATTTATACAGGCTGAATTGAGAACGAGCTTAGAAAATACGAATCGTTCTGCTAAAACAATTCCTCACGTGTACTTATTGAAGTATGCTAAAAAACCGGGTGCTTTAATTGAGGCTGGCTTTTTGTCGAATGTGAATGAAAGGTATATGCTAAATTCGGAGAAGTATCAGCAAAAAGTAGCAGCTGCAATATATCGTGGTATATTACGTTATTTCACAGAAAAAGGAAATCCTCCGGAATAAGGAGGATTTTTCGAGTTTCTCTCGTTAACGAAGTTTTCCGAAAATATGTTATACTGGAAATGTAAACGCATTTATTTCAAAAATAAAGAGAGATAAATTCAATTAGCATTACGTTATTTTTCATACAGGGGGCTGGGCTAATTATGGTAACAAAAGAGCAGGTAGTGGAAGCGTTGGAAGGGATTGTAGATCCGTTTTTACATAAAACGTTAAAAGAAACAAATGCAATTAAAGAGGTAACAGTCAAGCCTGAGAAGGAACATGTAAGTGTTAAAATTGCAATTGTAAAAACAGGTACAGCGGAACAAATGCAGTTGCAGTCTGGAATTGTAAAGTTAGTAAAAGAACTTGGGGCAACAACAGTTGGACTTCGTTTTGCAGAATTTACAGAAGAGGAATTAGCTCAGTTTGCACCACCGCAAGAGGAAGAGAAAAGTGAATCTTTATTATCACCGAACTCACATACAACATTTTTAGCAGTGGCAAGTGGAAAAGGTGGAGTAGGGAAATCGACTGTTTCCGTTAACCTTGCAATTGCTTTAGCTCGTTTAGGGAAAAAGGTCGGTATCATTGACGCGGATATTTACGGTTTTAGTGTACCGGATATGATGGGTATAGAGAAACGTCCAATCGTAAGAGGGGATAAGATAATACCGGTGGAGCGTCTAGGTGTGAAAGTGATCTCAATGGGATTCTTTGTAGAAGATAACGCACCAGTTATTTGGAGAGGACCGATGCTTGGGAAAATGTTAAATCACTTTTTCACAGAAGTAGAATGGGGTGATTTAGATTACTTAGTATTGGATTTACCACCAGGTACGGGTGATGTTGCTTTAGATCTGCATTCGATGTTGCCGGCTTGCAAAGAGATTATTGTAACAACGCCGCATCCAACAGCTGCATTTGTAGCAGCGCGTGCTGGAGCTATGGCTTTACGTACAGAACATAGTATTCTTGGTGTTGTTGAAAATATGGCGTATTTTGAAAGTAAAGCAACTGGTGAAAAAGAGTATGTGTTTGGAAGAGGTGGAGGAGATAAATTAGCTACGGAACTCCAAACAGATGTGCTTGGTCGAATTCCACTTCAACAACCGGATTGGAATAAAGAGGACTTTGCGCCGTCAGTATATGAAGATACACATACAACTGGTCTTATTTATCGTTCGATAGCTGAGACAGTTATTGATAAAACAGCTGTTACACAAAAGTAAAGTAGTAATGAGTGGACAATATATACATTGTCCACTCATTACTATAATTTTTATTATTGTTCTTTGTTCCCACCTTGAGAACCACCTTCACCGCCTGCACCTTTTTTATCAGACCCGCCTTTTTCAGCTTTTTGTACACCTTTACTAATGATGTCAATCATCTTAGCCTGGAAGAGTGGACTTTCGGCAGTTTCGGTTAGTACTTGTTGTAAATATTGACGATACTCTTTACTCTTCATTGTTTGTAACATAATTTTTTCTACTTCAGGATTTTTCATAATCTCTATAACACCTGACTGGTATTCAGGGTCTTTTAGTAAAGTTTTCATTAAGTTTGTTTGTTCTTTTCCCATACTTTTAGCAAATTTCGATGAGAACTCAGGGTCTTTAAAGAGTTTTCCCCAGAATTGTTGCCCTTTTTCGGATACCATCGCATCTTCAATCGTTTTCTTTACTACTGTTTCATCTAGTATGAGTGCTTGTTTCATTTTTTCATCAGTTAATACATCCTGGATCGCTTTTTTTCCTTGGTCTGTTTTTAAAATATCAACAATCATTTTTTTTGTTTGATCATAATCAAGTTCGGATTTTGCTTCTTTTTCTTGTGCACATGCCACTAGTGCGATAAATAGAAAAGAAGAAATCAAAACGAGCAGCAGCCGTTTCATAAATTGGAGCTCCTTTCAGCACAGTTCTCTTTTTTTAATATAAATCTCTTTAAGGAATTTATACATTAACATGGCTAGCTTTTTGAAATTGTCATTGATACAATTTAATTAGAAATATAAGAATAATGGGGGATGTGTTGTGAATAGCCGCAAGTGGGTACGACTATTTTTTACGACGTTATTTCTGGGTGGGATTAGCACAGTCTTAATTGGATTTGTTTTAGAGTGGGACAAGTACGCTAAATTTTTTCAAAATTTCGACGGAAAAGAGATTTTAGCAATTTCTTTTTGGTTGATGGGCGTAGGATTTATTTTTAGTGTTATAAGTCAAATGGGGTTCTTTGCGTATTTAACAATCCATCGTTTTGGATTAGGGATGTTTCGGTCATCGGCTTTATGGAATACGGTGCAACTCTTCTTTATTGCGTTCGTATTGTTTGATTTCGTTTATTTAAGGTCAGTACTTATTGCGAATGGGGAAGTTTCATTAGGGAATAACATACTTGTTGCGGGGATGTTATTTGTATTTGGAGCAATTGTCGCATACATAAAGAGTAAAGAAACGAATAAAAAAGCATTTGTGCCCGCTCTGTTCTTTATGGTTGTTGTAACAATTCTTGAATGGGTACCAGCGCTCCGGATTAATGACACAGATTGGTTATATTTAATGGTGATACCACTTCTATTATGTAATGCATATCAGTTACTTGTATTGCATCGTTTAATTGGACAAAAGAGTAAGTCAGCTTAATGAGGAGAGAGTGGATTTGTAATTAGCCAGGTTTTTATCATTTTATTATTTGTAAATCTCAGGATAAAAAAGCTCCGCTATCTTTCATTAAGATAGCGGAGCTTTTTATGTGTGAAGAATCGTGTAGAAAGGAACTACTTAATATCTTCGCTTTTCGTACTTGTGTTGGAAATAAGTTGTGATACAGATGTTTGTTCATATCCGTCGCTCTTTAATTTTTGTAAGAGTAATGGTAAAGCCTTATTTGTTTGAAGAGCAGAATCAGAAGCGTGTAATAAGACGATATCTCCACCCTTTAAATTGCTAGAGACTGTGGAAACGATTTTATTTACGCCGGGATTTTTCCAGTCATTTGAATTGTTACTCCAATGAACGACGGTGTATCCGAGTGATTCTGCTATTTTAAGGGTTGTTTTGTTAAAGTCGCCACTAGGTGGGCGTAATAGCTTGACTTGTTTTACGCCAAGTTTCGTAAAAACATCTTGCGCTCGCAAAAGATCTCTTCGTATTTCATTTGCTTCTAGTGAATTGTAGGATGTGTAATTATAGCCCATACTACCAATCTCATGTCCATCTTTCATGATTCGTTCGACAATATCAGGGTGTCTTTCGGCCCATGCAGCAGAGAGAAAGAAGGTTGCATT
>NZ_CP089518.1:155000-250000 GCF_025917685.1 Bacillus cereus
TGATCCGGTGGTTCCGCATGGAAGGGCCATCGCTCAACGGATAAAAGCTACCCCGGGGATAACAGGCTTATCTCCCCCAAGAGTCCACATCGACGGGGAGGTTTGGCACCTCGATGTCGGCTCATCGCATCCTGGGGCTGTAGTCGGTCCCAAGGGTTGGGCTGTTCGCCCATTAAAGCGGTACGCGAGCTGGGTTCAGAACGTCGTGAGACAGTTCGGTCCCTATCCGTCGTGGGCGTAGGAAATTTGAGAGGAGCTGTCCTTAGTACGAGAGGACCGGGATGGACGCACCGCTGGTGTACCAGTTGTTCTGCCAAGGGCATAGCTGGGTAGCTATGTGCGGAAGGGATAAGTGCTGAAAGCATCTAAGCATGAAGCCCCCCTCAAGATGAGATTTCCCATAGCGTAAGCTAGTAAGATCCCTGAAAGATGATCAGGTTGATAGGTTCGAGGTGGAAGCATGGTGACATGTGGAGCTGACGAATACTAATAGATCGAGGACTTAACCATATAATATGTAGCAATGTTATCTAGTTTTGAAGGAATATATGTTTAGATTTCTTCTTGACATTCTGAAAAGAATGTGTATAATGATAAAAGTCTGGTAATGATGGCAGAGAGGTCACACCCGTTCCCATACCGAACACGGAAGTTAAGCTCTCTAGCGCCGATGGTAGTTGGGACCTTGTCCCTGTGAGAGTAGGACGTTGCCAGGCTTGTATTATTCCGCAGTAGCTCAGCGGTAGAGCTATCGGCTGTTAACCGATCGGTCGTAGGTTCGATTCCTACCTGCGGAGCCATTATGCTTCCATAGCTCAGCTGGTAGAGTACTTCCATGGTAAGGAAGAGGTCACCGGTTCAAGCCCGGTTGGAAGCTTGAGAAAAGTTTTGGATTTTTTTGGCCCGTTGGTCAAGTGGTTAAGACACCGCCCTTTCACGGCGGTAACACGGGTTCGAATCCCGTACGGGTCACCACTTTTGGAGGATTAGCTCAGCTGGGAGAGCACCTGCCTTACAAGCAGGGGGTCGGCGGTTCGATCCCGTCATCCTCCACCATATATATTTAAATGTCGGAGGGGTAGCGAAGTGGCTAAACGCGGCGGACTGTAAATCCGCTCCTTCGGGTTCGGCAGTTCGAATCTGCCCCCCTCCACCATTTTCTTTAAAATAACCTGAAAGGGTTTATTTTTTTGAGAAGATAACCATACTAGTAAATATTAATGGGCTATAGCCAAGCGGTAAGGCAACGGACTTTGACTCCGTCATGCGCTGGTTCGAATCCAGCTAGCCCAGCCATTTACGAGCCATTAGCTCAGTTGGTAGAGCATCTGACTTTTAATCAGAGGGTCGAAGGTTCGAATCCTTCATGGCTCACCATTTTCGCGGAAGTAGTTCAGTGGTAGAATACAACCTTGCCAAGGTTGGGGTCGCGGGTTCGAATCCCGTCTTCCGCTTTATTACTACGGGGCCTTAGCTCAGCTGGGAGAGCGCCTGCCTTGCACGCAGGAGGTCAGCGGTTCGATCCCGCTAGGCTCCATATAAATAGGGAAAGCTTACATCAAATGATGTAAGCTTTTTTTGTGCTTAAATTTCACATAAAAAGACAACTTGTGTATATGTTGTTTAAAATGAAAGAAGAGCATAAATAAGGAGAGATAATTATGAAAGTTGTCATTGCATCTGATTCATATAAAGAAAGTTTGAAAGCTATGGAGGCATGTGAAGCTATTGAAAGAGGTTTTGCAGCAGTTTTTCCTAAAGCAGAGTACGTTAAAGTACCAATTGGAGATGGAGGTGAAGGAACGGTCGAATCTCTTGTTGGTGCTACAATGGGAGAAATTATATCACTTAATGTGACAGGGCCGCTTGGAGAGAGCGTGCAAGCCTTTTATGGTATGTCTAAGGATAAGGAGACAGCATTTATTGAAATGGCAGCAGCATCAGGATTACAACACGTTCCAATTGAAAAGAGAAACCCACTTATTACAACAACAAAAGGGACAGGTGAACTTATATTACATGCATTAGATCAAGGAGTGAAACACATTATTTTAGGACTTGGAGGAAGTGCTACAAATGATGGTGGGGCTGGTATGCTATCCGCTTTAGGTACAAGGTTTATAAACAGGAAAGGTGAAGTAATAGAACCCTCTGGAGGGACATTAAATTTGATTACTACTGTTGATCTTTCTAGGATTGATTCACGCCTAAAGGATTTAAAGTTAGAAGCAGCGTGTGATGTAGATAACCCTTTAGTTGGAGCTAGCGGGGCATCTTTTGTATTTGCGAGACAAAAGGGCGCAAATGTAGAGATGATGAAAGAGCTAGATGAGAATTTAAAACATTATGCTAATATACTTAAACAACATGTATCTTTAGATGTATCTGAAATACCGGGGGCGGGGGCAGCTGGAGGAATGGGAGCAGCTGTCGTTGCGGTGCTAAAGGGGCAGTTAAGAAAAGGAATTGAAATTGTATTAGATTATACAAATTTTGATAAGTGTATAGAGGGCGCCGATCTGATTGTAACTGGTGAGGGAAGAATAGATGAACAAACAGCGTATGGAAAAGCTCCTGTTGGTGTCGCGAAGCGGGCGAAATATCGTCATATTCCTGTAATTGCTATTGGTGGATCTGTATCCTCGAATTATACGACTGTTTACGAAAAGGGAATTGATGCAGTGTTTAGTATTACAGCGAGTCCAATGACATTAGAAGAAGCATATAAAAGGGCAGAAGAGAATATCGAAATGACAGCAAGAAATATTGCAACAGTGTGGAAATTAGCATCAGAAAAACGCTTCTAAATGTAGAAGTGTTTTTTAATCCATTTATTTGATGATATTTTGCATAATCCTGAGTGATGATGGAGAAAAGTGCGGATAAAAATATTAGCTGATAGAAAAGTCAGTTGTTTCACTAAGTTAACTTTATACATAGAATAGTCTTAAAATTTAGGTTTCAATGAGTGTACAAGTGAATATATTGTATATCCATGCAGAAAAATGTCGAGTTGAGTCAGACTATATAAAAGATTTAAAATATTTAGGAAGGCATAAAAGGGGGATACTATCTATGAAAAAAGAAATCTCAGTTATTGGAGTTCCAATGGATTTAGGACAGATGCGTCGCGGGGTTGATATGGGACCAAGCGCGATCCGTTATGCAGGGGTAATTGAAAGAATTGAACAAATTGGATATGACGTTAAAGATTTGGGAGATATATGTATTGAGAGAGAAAAAGAAGTAGATGAAAATACAAAATTAAGAAACCTTACACAAGTTGCAACTGTATGTAATGAATTAGCAAGTAAGGTTGATCATATTATAGAAGAAGGTCGTTTTCCACTTGTATTAGGCGGTGACCATAGTATTGCTATCGGTACGCTAGCTGGTGTAGCGAAACATTATAAAAATTTAGGTGTTATTTGGTATGATGCACATGGTGATTTAAATACAGAAGAGACTTCACCATCTGGAAATATTCACGGTATGTCACTTGCTGCAAGTTTAGGCTATGGACATCCGACGCTTGTAGACTTATATGAAGCATATCCAAAGGTGAAAAAAGAGAACGTTGTAATTATCGGTGCACGTGCATTGGATGAAGGAGAAAAAGACTTTATTCGCGATGAAGGCATTAAAGTATTCTCAATGCATGAAATCGATCGTATGGGTATGACGGCTGTTATGGAAGAAACAATTGCGTATTTATCTCATACGGATGGTGTCCATTTATCATTAGATCTAGATGGGCTTGATCCTCATGACGCACCAGGAGTTGGAACACCTGTAATTGGCGGTCTATCTTATCGTGAAAGCCACTTAGCGATGGAGATGTTAGCAGAAGCTGATATTGTTACATCTGCTGAGTTTGTTGAAGTAAATACAATTTTAGATGAGAGAAACAGAACAGCAACAACAGCGGTTGCTTTAATGGGTTCTTTATTCGGTGAAAAACTGAAATAAATGTAAGAAAAGCAACTGTGAAGTTGCTTTTTTTATTGGGAAATAGGCGTATAATTATGATTGATATTATACTGTAGGGTAAGAAAGGTTGACATCTTACCAATTTAAGCTAAAGGGGGCGTTTGTAATTGTCGTTTGTTTCATGTATGGTATAATTAACTAGTTGTTGGAAATACATACAGATAGAGCATAAAATAATATTTCAATATATGGATAGAATTGCTCGTAAGTAGGAGGAAGGGTTAGCATGCCTTTTGAAGATACGACCATTTTGAAATATCTTAGTACGGCATTAGATATTGCTGTTGTATGGTTTATTATATATAAGCTAATTCTTATAATCCGGGGCACGAAGGCTGTTCAACTTTTAAAAGGTATTACAGTTATTATTGTCGTCCGGATGATCAGTATTTTACTTGAATTGCATACGCTATATTGGCTAACGGAACAAGTATTAACGTGGGGATTCCTAGCTGTTATTATTATCTTCCAGCCAGAATTGCGAAGAGCACTTGAGCAGCTAGGACGAGGTAGTCTGTTTTCGCGTGTGGGAACTCACGAGGAAGATGAACCTGAAATTGTTGCAACAGCGATAGCGAAAGCTACGGAATATATGGGAAAACGTAGAATAGGTGCATTAATTACGTTGTCAAAAGAGACTGGGATGGGTGACTATGTGGAAACGGGTATTCCGCTGAACGCAAATGTGTCATCAGAACTACTCATTAATATTTTTATCCCTAATACCCCTCTTCATGATGGAGCAGTAATTATGCAGGGAAGTACAATTAAAGCAGCAGCATGTTATCTTCCGCTATCAGAAAGTCCGTTTATTTCTAAGGAGTTAGGAACAAGGCATCGCGCTGCAATGGGAGTTAGTGAAGTTACTGATAGTATTACAGTAGTTGTGTCGGAAGAAACGGGTCAAATTTCTTTAACGAAAAACGGTGAGTTACATCGTGATTTGAAGACAGAGCAGCTGAAGGATATGTTGTTAGCAGAATTTAGTGGGAACGAAAAAACGACTTCTTCGTCTTTATGGAATTGGAGGAGAAAGCGTCATGGATAAGCTAATGGAGAATCATTGGTTTTTAAAAGGAATCTCATTACTATTGGCGTGTATGCTTTTTATGTCAGCAACTTTAACCGAAAAAAATACGACAGCGAGTATATTACCTTTCGTAAATGAAACGAAAGAAACATTAACTGATTATCCCATTACTATTAAGTATGATGAAGAGAAGTATATTGTAAGTGGTATTCCACCAGGTGGAGTCAAGGTGAAGTTAGAAGGCCCAAAAGCATCGGTCGCTGCAACAAAAGCAAAAAGCCAATTTAATATACCAGTTGATTTGCGAGACAGTCGAGTAGGAACCTATGAAGTTTCTTTAAAAGCGAACGGGCTTCCAGATGATGTGAAAGGGACAGTTCAACCATCAACAATTAAAGTCACTCTTCATGAAAAAGCGAAAAAGTATGTTCATGTGGATTTGAAATTATCAAATGAAGATCAGATGCCAGCAGGTTCTACTATTGAGAAATCGAGTATTAAGCCCGACACTGTTGAAGTAGTTGGAACAAAAGAAGAAATAGAAAGTATTTCATCTGCTAAGGCATATATCGACTTAAAAGGCGTGAATAAAACTGTTACAAAAACAGCAGACGTTACATTGTACAATAAAGAAGGGAAACGTTTAAATGTAAAAACGAGTCCATCTAAAATAAGTGTAACCGTGAATGTAGTGACACAACCTACAGCAAATAACGTCGAAAAAACAGTACCTCTAACATATTCGAAAAAAGGGAATTTGCCAGAGGGTTTAGCTGTTACAAATATTAATGTTGAACCAAAAGAGGTAACGATAGCAGGTCCAAAAGACATTTTGGATAATATACAATCTATAGAGGGGGTCGAGGTAGATCTTAGTCAATTGACGGATTCTACAACATTCGATGCCTCTGTTTTATTGCCAAAAGGTGTGACAAGTGCAAAACCAAATCAAGTGAAGGTTTCTGTAGGGGTACAAAAGGTAAAACAAACGAAAAGTAAAACTATAGAGGGTATCCCGATTCAAAAAAATGGAATTCCGAATGATGTTACTGCTCAGCTACTTTCGCCACAGGATGGAAAGATAAGCGTTGATATTTCAGGAGAAGCAAGTATAGTAGATAAAATAACAGCTGCTCAAATAACAGCTGCGATTAATCTGCAAAATGTATCTCCGGGGACGAAGGATGTTTCTATTCAAGTGAGCGGTCCTGGTAATATTTCGATAGAACCAAAACAAAAAGGTGCTAAAGTCACAATTGTGAAGAAAGAAAAACCAGATAAAGAAGTACAGGGTAATATTGAACAACCAGATCCAGCAAACAATAAAGAAAATCAAACTGAAAAACCAAAAAATCCGGAACCGGATCCAGAAAAGGATCAGGGAAAAGATAAAGAAAAAGATAAAGAAAATGGCCAAGAAACGAGCCAAGAACCAACAGTAGATAATCACAAAGAGCATGAAAAAGGAGCGAATAATAATGGGTAAATATTTTGGTACAGACGGAGTACGCGGGGTTGCAAATAAGGAATTAACACCTGAATTAGCATTCAAAATTGGACGTTTTGGCGGCTATGTATTAACAAAAGATACAGATCGTCCAAAAGTAATTATTGGCCGTGATACACGTGTATCTGGACATATGTTAGAAGGAGCTTTAGTAGCAGGCCTATTATCAACTGGAGCAGAAGTAATGCGTCTTGGTGTTATTTCTACACCAGGTGTGGCTTATTTAACAAAAGCTTTAGATGCACAAGCGGGTGTTATGATTTCTGCATCTCATAATCCAGTACAAGATAATGGAATTAAGTTCTTCGGTTCAGATGGTTTTAAATTAACAGATGAGCAAGAAGCTGAAATTGAAGCATTATTAGACAAAGAAGTTGACGAGTTACCACGTCCAACAGGTACTAACCTTGGCCAAGTGAGTGATTATTTTGAAGGTGGACAAAAGTATTTACAATACATTAAACAAACTGTAGAGGAAGATTTCTCTGGTTTACATATTGCTTTAGATTGCGCACACGGTGCGACTTCTTCTTTAGCTCCATACTTATTTGCAGACTTAGAAGCTGATATTTCAACGATGGGAACTTCTCCAAACGGTATGAATATTAACGAAGGTGTAGGATCTACACATCCAGAAGTCTTAGCTGAATTAGTAAAAGAAAAAGGTGCTGATATCGGACTTGCTTTTGATGGTGATGGCGACCGTTTAATCGCGGTAGATGAAAAAGGAAACATCGTTGACGGCGATCAAATTATGTTTATTTGTGCGAAGTATATGAAAGAAACTGGTCAATTGAAACATAATACAGTTGTTTCAACAGTTATGAGTAACTTAGGCTTCTATAAAGCACTTGAAGCAAACAATATTACAAGTGATAAAACAGCAGTTGGTGACCGCTACGTAATGGAAGAAATGAAACGTGGTGGATATAATCTGGGCGGAGAACAATCAGGTCACATTATCTTACTTGATTACATTACAACTGGTGATGGAATGTTAAGTGCACTTCAACTTGTAAACATCATGAAAATGACGAAAAAGCCATTATCTGAGCTTGCAGGCGAGATGACAAAATTCCCACAATTACTAGTAAACGTTCGTGTAACAGATAAAAAACTAGCATTAGAAAATGAGAAAATTAAAGAAATTATTTGTGTTGTAGAGGAAGAAATGAACGGAGACGGTCGTATTCTTGTTCGTCCATCTGGAACAGAACCACTTATTCGTGTAATGGCAGAAGCACCGACACAAGAAATTTGTGATGGATATGTACATCGTATTGTAGAAGTTGTGAAAGCTGAAGTTGGCGTTGAATAATTCGCCGATTCTATGAAAAAGGAGCACAAAAAGTGCTCCTTTTTCATATGTTTTATAGACAATGAAAAAAATTTCATTGACGATTTATATTGTTTGTTATACGATGGTCTTGTTCTTTTTCTCAAAGGAAATATTGTAAATTATAAAAGCGCCAGAACTACAAGTAGTGTAGTTGACGAGGTGGAGTTTATCGAGATTTCGGCGGATGACTCCCGGTTGTTCATCACAACCGCAAACTTTTACTTAAAACATTAAGGTGACTTAGTGGACAAAGGTGAAAGTGTGATGAGAGAAAAGGAACGGATGAATACTAGCTGTATAAGTATATACGGACTTTAACCCAATCGAGAGGAAGGTGAAAGCCGTTACAAGCTTACAGGGCTAGCAATATGTAATCCGTTTTTTTAATATAAATAAATGGTATCGGACTATGTCGTTACATGTTCGCAAAGCAGTGTAAGCATTTGTAACGGCGACTAAACATGTGTGGAATTGTAGGATTTATTGGAGAGCAAGATGCAAAGGAAATTTTATTAAAAGGTTTAGAAAAACTAGAATATCGTGGATATGATTCAGCAGGTATTGCAGTACAAGCAGAGAACGGTGTTGTTGTATACAAAGAAAAAGGCCGTATTGCAAAGCTTCGCGAAATCGTAGATGAGAACGTAGCAGCAAGCGTAGGGATTGGACATACACGCTGGGCTACACATGGTGTTCCAAGTAAGTTAAACGCGCATCCGCATCAAAGTACATCAAAACGCTTTACACTAGTTCATAACGGTGTAATTGAAAACTATGAATTAGTGAAAAAGGAATATTTACAAGATGTAACGTTCGTAAGTGAAACAGATACAGAAATTATCGTACAGCTTATGGAACAACAAGTGAGCACAGGATTAAGTGTAGAAGAAGCGTTCCGTAATACGCTATCTCTTTTACATGGCTCTTATGCAATCGGATTACTTGATGCTGAAAATCCAAACATGATTTATGTTGCTAAAAACAAAAGCCCGCTATTAGTAGGTGTTGGTGACAACTTTAATGTTGTGGCGAGCGACGCTATGGCGATGTTACAAGTTACAGATCAATTTATCGAGTTAATGGATAAAGAAATCGTAATTGTAACGAAAGAAAGCATTACAATTAAAAACTTACAAGGTGAAACGATTGAACGTGCACCTTATACAGCGGAATTAGACGCAAGTGATATTGAAAAAGGAACGTATCCTCATTTCATGCTTAAAGAAATCGATGAGCAACCACTTGTAATCCGTAATATAATTCAAAAGTATCAAGATGAAAATGGCGAGATTGAACTGGATGCAGATATCCGTAACGCAATTTTAGATAGCGATCGCATTTACATCATTGCATGTGGAACAAGTTATCATGCAGGTCTTGTTGGAAAGCAATTCATCGAGAAATTTGCGAAAGTACCAGTTGAAGTACACGTAGCAAGTGAATTCTCTTACAATATGCCATTATTAACAGAAAGACCATTCTTCATTTACATTTCACAAAGTGGTGAAACAGCTGATAGCCGTGCAGTACTTGTGCAAACAAATGAAATGGGTCATAAAGCATTAACGATTACAAATGTACCTGGTTCTACGCTTTCTCGTGAAGCTGATTATACACTTCCGTTATATGCGGGACCAGAAATTGCAGTTGCATCAACGAAAGCTTACACAGCACAACTTGCAGTACTTTCAATCTTAGCAGCTGACATTGCAAAAGCTAAAGGTGAAATTCTTGATTTTGATTTAACTCACGAACTAGGACTTGTAGCAAATGCAATGGTAGTACTTTGTGATCAAAAAGAAGAGATGGACGCATTAGCAAAACAATTTTTAGCAACAACGCGTAACTGCTTCTTCATCGGACGTAGCGTAGACTTCTTCGTAGGTTTAGAAGGTGCGTTAAAACTAAAAGAAATCTCTTACATCCAAGCAGAAGGATTTGCTGGAGGAGAATTAAAACACGGTACAATTGCCTTAATCGAAAACGGTACACCAGTTATCGCACTTGCTACACAAGAGCACGTAAACCTTGGAATTCGTGGTAACGTGAAAGAAGTAGTAGCGCGCGGGGCTAACCCATGTATCATCTCAATGAAAGGCTTAGAAATGGAAGGTGACAGCTTCGTATTACCAGCTGTACACGAAGCACTAGCACCGCTAGTAGCAGTTATTCCATTACAACTTATCTCATACTACGCAGCACTTCACCGCGAATGTGACGTTGATAAGCCACGTAACTTAGCTAAGTCTGTTACTGTTGAGTAGAGGTTGGTAGATTTGAAATAAATTTGTGAAGCTTCACCCCTTTGGATATTTTTATCTAAAGGGGTGTTTTTGTGTCCAAAAGAAAAAGAACATCTAAAATTGATAAGTGGATTAAAGAGGGGCGAGGAACTAGCAGTGGGGATGGACAGAATCCCCACTGATTAAAGTTTCACTTTATCGGATTTTGAAAGGAACTACTTTTATTTATCAGAATTTTCCGTTATCATTTTAAGTATTCGTGAACAATTTCCTTTATTACACAGGAAGAGACGATAGATTATTAGACATTACGAGGGGGCTTATTAATGCAAATAAATGAAGAAACATATTTAAGTATAGAAGAGATTATTTCATTACCAGCTTTATCAAGTACAAACATAAGTGATGATGGAAAAAATGTAGCATTTGTTAAGAAGACAGCTAACTGGAAAGACAATACATATAGGAATCATATATGGATATATGAAAAAGATAAGGAGCAGAGTTACCCATTAACAACTGGGGATATAGATAGTATACACCCATTATGGTCCCCAGATTCTAGGGATATCGCCTACCTTAGCCCAGTTGGTGAGGGGGATAATAAGAAAAATCAAATCTTTGTTAAGTCAATAGATGGTTATGGTGAGTTACAAATTACTGATGAGAAAGAAGGGATCAGTAATTTTAAATGGGAGCCTAGTGGTAAAGGCTTTTATTATGTGGCACAGTCAAAAGAATCAGAGCTGATAAAGAAGCGGAAGGAACTATATGGGGATTTCCAACGTATAGGTAAGGAGTACAAGAATAATTGTTTATATTACATTGAAATAGAAAAAGTGATACAAAATGATAAAGAGGAACATGAAAATAGCGGTGTTTATCAACTAACTAATGGGAAGGATTTTCATATCCACGAATTTGATATTTCAAATGATGGGAAAAAGGTTGTATTTATGGCTACACCAAGCTCAAATATGGGAGATTATATGAATGGAGATCTATACATACTAGATATTAAAGCTGGAGAGCTACAAAAGATGAATATGGATAAGTTGTTGGGAGGGAGCGTTTGCTTTTCTCCTGAAGGCAGCAAAATATGCTACTCAGCAAGCATAAGGGAGAAGGAGTACTATAAGACTCATATACAAGACAGTACATTAGAGATATATGATATGAATACTGGAGAGGTAATTCGGCCTTTAACAAACTTTGATAGTACGGTTATGCCATTACAGTGGACGGCTAAGGGGATTTTAATTAGATGGCAGGATAAAACTAACTATCGTATTGGATTGCTATGTGAGGATGGCACTGTGGAAATGTTAAGTGACAAAGTAGATGGCTTTATAATGAATGCTTCTATAACAAGGGATGGAAATCATATATCCTATAATAAGGCTATTACAAATGAAACCTTTGAAATCTATTTAGACGATAAAAAAATAACGAATGAAAATAGCTTTTTCGAAGGAAAGCTTAAAAGTAATAGGGAAATAGTCTCATGGAAAAGTAGTGATGGTCTTGAAATAGAGGGTGTTTTATCGACTCCAGTAGAGTTTGACGCAAATGAAAAATATCCCTTATTAGTAGTAATCCATGGTGGTCCGGCTTGGGCATCCTTCCCGATATTTTCAGAGTGTTTTAATGAAAAATATCCTATTGAGCAATTTATCGAAAAAGGCTTTATAGTTTTAGAGCCGAACTATAGGGGAAGTTCTGGTTATGGTAATGAATTCTTAAAAGCAAACTATCGAAAACAGGGAATTGCTGACTACGATGATGTTATATCTGGAGTGGATAAACTAGTTGATCAAGGGATTGTAGATAAGGGTAGAGTAGGGGTTATGGGATGGAGCAACGGGGGATATATATCAGCTTTCTGTTCTACATATAGTAGTAGATTTAAAGCTATTTCAGTTGGAGGTGGAATCACTAACTGGAGTACCCATTATGTAAATACAGATATCCCTTACTTTATTAGAATGCATTTAGGAAATACTCCATGGAATGATCCAGATATATATACAAAAACATCGCCAATGACATATATTAAATCAGCCTGTACTCCCACCTTAATCCAACATGGCGAAAAGGATGCAAGAATTCCAACTCTAAACGCATATGAGCTATATCAAGGATTAAGGGATATGGAAGTGGATACAGAATTAATTATATTTAAAGGAATGGCATATAGTTCTGACCAGCCAGGAATTAATGTGGCTATTATGAAGCAGAATTTGATGTGGTTTTCACACTATATTCTTGGAGAAAGTATGAAAGATTTTAGGACTTTATAATGGATATCCTCACAGGATACATAAGGATGAAACAGTCTCATAAGGAGGGCTGTTTTCATATTTATCTTGTGATTGTAGCTCTTGCTTCTGGTTCATCTGCAAGTATACGTATTATTGGATTTTCAGATAGCCTAACGTTATAAGGTAGCTTATAACGTTTAAATTACTTCTATAGATAAATTTGTATTATATCGAATTGTGAATAGTTTAGGTGATTTATTGTATATCAAAAAACCGAAATCTGATTATAGATTTCGGTTTCACTTTATGTGAGAAAATGATCGTGTTTCTTATTAGCTTATATTTAAAAGATGAACTGTTCTTATGCAGTTTTACTTAATTTATATGCTGCACGGCTATTTTTTTTGAAAAGTTTTTGGAAAACATAACCATCTAATCCGATACGTCCAGCATTCTGTCCTGCAACTAAAATGAACATAGTTAAAATAAGTAGGTTTGGGTTTACACTAACAGTTCCGCTTAATAAAAATGAAAGGTTCATTATGATTCCGAAAAATGCAGCTGTTTTTGTTAATCCACCTAAAATTAAACCGAGACCTACTAAAATTTCTCCCCATTGAACTAGAAAGCTAAATAGGTCTGCGTTTGGAAGAACAAAATGTTGAAGGAAATCTGCCCACCAACCTTGTACTGCAGGGTGACTACCTGATGCTTGAGCGATAGCTCCTTTTAGAAAACCACTTGCATCAAAAGACTGTCCAACAACTTTTCCTATTCCAGCAGCAAGCCACGCATATCCTATGTAAAATCGTAAAAATAATAATATGAAAGCAGCACGTTTATCAGTTCTTAAAAAGTTGATAACCATTGAAATCCCTCCAATGTATTGTATTTACATGTTTATTATATATCCATTGTGAAAAGATTCACAATGGATAAAGTGTGAACAAAAATTATGATTTTTCATTTGTACATAAAGTATTTGGAAATTTATTTTTTAGAGGATGAACAATAAATGAGGGATGGGAGCTCTCCACTAAAATAGATAGCTCCCATAGTAAACAGATTAATGTACATTCTTTTAACTATCTACTATTAGTGTATCTTTTCTTTTCCTTATTATTTCTCCGGTTTTATATAAGGAACAATTTGTGCAGTAACCCCTACAGAAGCACCACGAATAAAGTCTTGGTTTTCTAATGCCTTAAAGTTTTCTGTTTTTCCTGTTAGCATAACACCTAAAATTTTCACTTGATCGAATGGTTTGTTTTTGTTTGATTTTAAAAACTTCTGGATGTCTTCGTCATGTCCATCGTCATCGTATTGGTTAAGTGAATCAACGAACTCTTTATACGCTTCTTCAGGGGACTTGTCTGGATTAAATCCGTAAACGGGCATACCAGCAGGTCCCTTGCTTTCGTCTCCAATTGGTGAGGTCATATATAACCATACAATGTTTAAGTTGTCTGGAATTTTTTCTTTAATTTCTTGTAGTGTGTAGGGCTGATTGAAAGAGATAGCAACTTCGGCAACATAGTTGTTCATTTGTGAAACTTCCCCTAATTCATTTTGGACACCATCAAAATATTCCTTAATAGCGGGATTATAAAATGTTGCAAACTTTTTCTTTGTTTGTTTATCGTACTCGTAGAACTCTGTATCGGACCAATAAAAACCAGGTGTTAATTCATTGGAATCGATATTGGTACGGAGCCAACCATAGGAACTTGTTAATGTGTTCCATGGGACTACATAACCATTAATATTTTTAGAACGATTTGATATAATATTGCCGCCAAACATGGATGAGTTACTCGTTACTTGAGAATCAATTTGCACATTCGGTTCTGCAATTGCATTATGTAAAAAGAGATGTTCGTGAAGTTTCGTAGAACTTTTCGCCGCGAAGAAATTACCGATCTTATAAATTATAGGGATAAGTATTATTACGACGATAATAGAAGTAATAATGGTTTTGAGTAATTGCTTACGTTTCGCTTTTTTTAACGCATCTTTTAAAGAAGTGTCCATTAAGTTTTTCCTCCTACTGTAGAATGAATTGTTTTACGTGCGCGATGTAATTTTTGTTTGACACTGTTCACTTGAATATCTAATATTAGAGCGATTTCTTCATATGAAAAGTTGTAATAGTACTTTAAAAAGAAGGCCTCTTTATATTCTAATTTTATATCTTTTAATAGATAGAAAATCTCATCTTTATTTAAAACAGCGTCTAATTCTTGGTCTGTATATTGTAGTTTTGAATAAATCTCTTCAGTTAAATAAATGTTTTGCTGTTCTTTTTTTCTCTTTAAGTCAATGTATTCGTTTAGTGCGACTCTGAAAAACCATGGACGTATGTTACTCTCGGTTAGATCATCTAGCAATGTGTATACTTTATAGAAAGTATTTTGGATGATGTCTTCTGCATCTTCTTTTATAGCTCCTTTCGCTAGTAATAGCTTGAACACTTCCTCTCCTAAATTGATAAGATAGGAGGTCAATATTTTTTCTTTTCCCATCATTTTTCCTCCTTACACTTATACAACGAATAGGTAATGGTAAATGTATACACTTAAATTCAAATTAGTTATTAACTACGGTTTATAGTACATGATACTTCATGAATAGGAGTAATTATTTCGTTTTTTGAAATATTAAATCTTTAATGTTAAAATAAAATTTGGAGATATATGGAGAGGGGACAAAGACTCAATATGTGGATGAACTTGTAATGATTAGAAATTAGATAGATGAATTTTTCTCTCATAAGCGAGGGGTTATTTAGCTATCTGTAAATCATTCAAGGACTGCATATTTAGCTTGTACATCCCTTTTGTAAGGATAGATGCCTATGTGGGGAAATTTATATCTCTTATATAAAATATGCGTCCTTTAAACTTGGAGGAGTATAGTGTGAATCAATTAAAAAATAAAGTAGCTGTTGTTACAGGAGTTAGTCGTCTAGATGGTATTGGAGCAGCTATTTGTAAAGAATTAGCTGAAGCAGGATACGATATATTTTTTACGTACTGGACGAATTACGATAAAGAGATGCCTTGGGGCGTTGATCAAAATGAACAAATACAATTAAAAGAAGAGCTGTTACAAAACGGTGTGAAAGTATCAAGTATGGAGTTAGATTTAACTCGGAATGATGCATCAAATCAGCTTATAAATAAAGTTACTGAACAACTAGGGTACCCTCATATATTAATTAACAATGCAGCGTATTCTACGAATAATGATTTCTCCAATTTGACTGCTGAAGATTTGGATAAACATTACATGGTAAATGTTCGCGGCACTACATTGTTAAGTAGTGAGTTTGCACGTGGATTTAATAAGAAATCAGGTGGTAGAATCGTTAATATTACTTCGGGACAGTTTAAAGGACCTATGGCTGGCGAGTTAGCCTATGCAACAACGAAGGGAGCTATTGATGCTCTCACTAGTACTTTGTCAGCAGAGGTAGCCCATTTAGGTATAACTGTTAATGCAATTAATCCAGGGCCAACTGATACGGGATGGATGACAGAAGAGATAAAAAGAGGATTAAAACCGATGTTTCCTTTCGGCAGAATTGGTGAACCGAAAGATGCAGCGAGGCTTATTAAGTTTTTAGTAAGTGAAGAAGCGGAGTGGATTACAGGACAAGTTATTCATTCAGAAGGTGGATTTAAGAGATAATTTTATAATTAAAAAGAAGGTATCTCATTTCAGTGAGATACCTTCTTTTTAATCTTTCTTCAATCTTCGCGCTATACCATTCCCTAATGACTGTAATCCTTGAACGAGAATGATTAAAATAAAGACTGTTGCATACATCACTTCAGGTTCGTAGCGTAAATGTCCGAATCGATATGCTAAATCACCGAGGCCTCCAGCACCTACAAGTCCAGCCATTGCTGTTGCACCGATTAAGCCAATTGTTGCGATTGTTAATCCAAGTACGAGAGACGGACGGGCTTCTTTAACCATAACGTGCCAAATGATTTTTATAGTAGAGACTCCCATTGCTTGATATGCTTCAATGACACCACGATCCACTTCTAATAAAGCAGTTTCCATTAAACGTGCAATATAAGGGGCTGTAAATACGACAAGTGGTACGATAACACCTTGTACGCCAATTGATGTTCCCATTAGAAACTTTGTGAAAGGTAAAATAAAGAATAATAGAATGATAAATGGAAGAGAGCGAATGACATTAATAACTGTATTAAGAATAGGATAGATAATTTTATTTTCTCGCTGTCCACCAGGTCTCGTTAAAACAAGTGTGACACCAAGTGGTAATGCAATAAGGATAGAGATAAGTAATGAAATAGATGTCATTTGAAATGTTTGAATTGTTGCTTCCCATATTACGTTACCCCACTCATCCAAAAAGGGCTTGTTTCCCATAATCTGTTCTACCTCCTTCTACGATAATTCCTTGTTCTTGTAAAAATGATAAAGCACGGTTTACTTCATTTTTGTCACCTTGCATATGAACGACCAGTTTCCCATATGCCTCATGTTTTAACTGCGTAATATTGCCTGATAAAATATTAGGATATACCTGAAAACGTTTTGTAGCGACAGCTAACGCTGGTTCTCCTGAAGCGGTTCCTATAAATGAAAGTGTTACGATTTCTCCAGTGCTTTGTAGCTCTTTCTGTACCTCTTCTGGAATTTTAGCTGCAAATGCGCTATTTACAAATTTCTTCGTTGTTACATGTTGTGGGTTTGTAAAAATATCTTTTACGGTTCCACTTTCGACTACCGCCCCATGTTCCATAACGGCAACGTGGTCACAAATACGCTGGATGACATTCATTTCGTGTGTAATTAGTAAAATCGTGATTCCAATTTCTTCATTGATTTTTAATAACAAATCAAGAATAGAATCGGTCGTTTCCGGATCTAATGCGCTCGTTGCTTCATCACTTAATAAAACTTCAGGCTCATGAGATAGTGCACGAGCGATCGCTACACGTTGTTTTTGGCCACCAGATAATTCACTTGGATAGGCGTCTTTTTTATTAAAGAGATCAACAATGCGTAAATACTTTTCTACCCTTTTTTCAATTTCATTTTTGGGAAGACCAGATAGACGTAAGGGTAGTGCGATGTTTTCATAAACGGTAACGGTTTTAAGTAAATTGAATCCTTGAAAAATCATGCCGATCTTTTGTCTCGCTTTTGCGAGTTCTTTTGTCGATAAGGTTGTTAAATCTTGTTCGTTTATAATGATATTTCCTGTCGTTGGTTTTTCTAATAAATTTACACAGCGAATTAATGTACTTTTACCAGCGCCGCTATATCCAATGATTCCAAATACCTCGCCCTTTTTTACTTTAAGGGAAGTTGATTTAAGGGCCTCAACATTCCCTTTTTTTGTTGTAAATACTTTGGAGACGTTTTTTAATTCAATCATTATAGTCAGCTCCTACCAAGACGGTAAAACAGAACCATCAAATTTTTTCTCAATGAAATCTTTTACTTCTTTAGATTGATAAGCTTTCTTCAATTTATTTACAACTGCATCATCTTTATTTTCAGTACGAACAACGACCCAATTCACATATGGTGAATCCTTTCCTTCGCGGAAAATAGAATCTTTCGCTGGGCTTAATTTTGCACCTAATGCAAAGTTTGTATTAATTGCAGCGGCTTTCACTTCACTTAGCTGCGTTGGTAATTGAGATGCCTCTAATTCAACAATCTTTAATTTTTTTGGATTTTCAATTACATCTTTTGCAGTTGCCTTTTCTGTAGCTTTTGGATCGACTTTTAAAACCCCTGCTTTTTCAAATAGTTTTAAAGCTCGAAGTTCATTTGTTGGATCGTTTGGTACAGCAATTGCGTCACCCTCTTTTAATTCTTTTACATCTTTTAAACTTTTAGAATATACGCCCATAGGGAATGTTACTGTTGAAAATACTTCAGTTAATTTCATGTTGCGTTCGGCTTTAAATACATCTAAATAAGATTTAGTTTGATAGCTATTTACATCGAGGCTTTTTTCATCTAAAGATACGTTTGGCGCTACATAATCATTAAATACCTTTACATCAATTTCGAGACCATCTTTTGCTGCAACTTCCTTCACCTTTTCAAAAATTTGTTCATGCGGTCCACCTGTTACACCAACGGTAATCTTTTTCTCATCTAATGCTTTTACCTCTTTATCAGAATTAGCACCACATGCACCTAACAATAATACAGCTCCACTTACAATACTTAATAATACCTTTTTCATCTATAATTCCCCCTTAATATACGTTCCAAAATAAAAAGCACCTCTCAAAAATAAGAGAGGTGCCGAATAGACGAAATAGGTTCCTCTCTTATCTTCCAAAACGAAAATCGTTCTGCAGGAATTAGCACCTTAGCTTATACGTTATAAGCTCGGTTGCCGGGCATCATCGGGCCAGTCCCTCCGCCACTCTTGATAAGAGTATGTGTATGTAGTTTTTAAATATGGTATTAATAGTAAATCTTACAAAAAGAATTGTCAATATTATTTTCTGAATATATTTTATTTTAAGGTAATGGAAACATTCCCTTTTTTATGTCCGGTCTCTACGTACGTATGAGCCTCTGAAATTTCTTCTAGCGGGTAAGTTTTATCAATAACTGGTTTTAATTTTTCTTCTTCCGTTAGCATTTTTAGTAGAAGCATATCTTCTTTGCTTACTTTTGCCATCGTTCCGTTGACTGACACGTATTTACCGTTAGCTGTTAATGCACTCTTGCAATGGGATTTTTTAATTTTTCCAACTGCATCGAATATAATATCGTAGCGTTCATCTCGCTTTGTAAAATCTTCTTTCGTATAATCAATTACGTGATTAGCTCCTAAAGATTGTACTAACTCAAAATTTGAATTGCTACAAACAGCTGTAACAGTCGCACCGAAATATTTAGCAAGTTGCACAGCAGCGGTACCTACTGATCCGGAAGCGCCATATATAAGTACTTGCTGTCCTTTTTTTATGTGTCCTTTTCTCAAAAAATGTAATGCTGAAGTGCCACCAAAAGGAATAACAGCAGCTTCTTCATATGTTAAATTGAGGGGCTTTAATGCTATCAATCCGCTTTCATGCACACATGTGTATTCAGCATAACCACCAACGTTCAGTCCTGTTAATGCAAAGACTGGGTCTCCTTTTTTAAATTGAGTTACATCCGTTCCTATTTCTTCAATTTCACCAGATAATTCTACACCGAGTATAGGCCTTCTCGGTGTTCTGAAACCTAATATAATTCGCATAGGAATCCAAAATAATAGGGGGCTAGAAAAGCTCCGCATTCTACAATCTCCAGTAGTTACACTTGTTGCGTGAATCTTAACTAATACTTCATTCTTTTTAGGAGTAGGTTTCTTTACGTCTTGAAGCTTGAGAACGTTAGGTGGCCCGTATTTTGTGCAAATAATTGCTTTCATAGCAACCTCCTGAATAAAGTTATTTTCCTCTACATCATATTTAAATTTTTTTAAAATCATGCTTATGGTTTCACTTCATAGTAAGTAAAAGAAGGATAGTTCTTTTTTACAGTGTAGTATTTTCCTTTTAAAAAAGTAGGTACAATAAAAATAGAGAGAAGTACTAGTGAGATTAGAATTTCAAACGAGGAGAGTGCCATTTGAAAAAAAGAAAGATAGCAGTTGTTATTGTAGCGTATACAGTGTTGCTCGCGACATCTATATATACATACAAAGAGCAACTGGATCATCCTATTATGAGTGATGTAGGAAAGTTACTTCCAACGAAAATTAAACGTGTTGAAAATGCTGAGGATGAAAATTCATTTAAAAAATTAGTGCAAGATGCAAATGCTTCTGGAGAGAAGATTTCTATTGCAGGTATGCAACATAGCCAAGGCGGACAGACGTATTATCCGAACGGCACGATGCTTGATATGAAGGGCTATAATGAAATATTAGAGTTTGATCCGGAGAAAAAGAGGATTAGGGTACAAAGCGGTGTCACATGGAATGACATTCAAAAGAAAATCAATCCATATGGTCTTGCAGTTCAAGTGATGCAATCTCAAAATATTTTTACTGTTGGTGGTTCATTAAGTGTAAATGTACATGGGCGTGATATTCGTCATGAAGCATTGATTGATACAGTAGAGTCGTTCAGATTGTTAATGGCAGATGGTACGGTACGTAATGTAAGTAGAGAAGAAAATGTGGACTTGCTTCCGTATGTAATTGGGGGATACGGATTGTTTGGTGTAATTTTAGATGTGACGCTAAAGTTAACTAATGATGAATTATATGAAACGCATACGAGGGTACTAGACTATAAGGAATATTCTTCGTATTTTAAGGAGAAGGTGAAGAAGGCTGAGAATATACGTATGCATTTAGCGCGTATTTCTGTTGCACCAAAGTCGTTCTTGAAAGAAATGTATGTGACGGATTATGTATTGGCAGAAGATCAGCAGAAGCTGGGAGAATACAGCGAATTAAAGGAAGAAAATATTATAGCCGCACCGAAGTTTTTGCTTGGATTATCGCGTTATAGTGATTGGGGAAAGAATGCATTTTGGGATATACAAAGAAGTTATTTTGAACGTACAGATGGTAAGTATGAAACTCGAAATAATGTAATGAGATCTGATAGTGCTTTTATGGAATATGATAATCCGAACTTGACCGAAGTTTTACAAGAGTACTTTGTACCAATAGATAGTTTTGCAGAGTATATAGATGATTTACGAAGTGTTTTAAATGAAGAGGAATTAAATCTTCTTAACATTACAATCCGCTATGTAGAAAAGAATGAGAATGCGGTGCTATCTTATGCGAAAGATGATATGTTTGCGCTTGTATTTTTAATTAATCAAGGGCGTTCTGAGGATGAAATAAAGAAAACAAAAGTGGTCATTCAGAAGATGATTGATGTTACTTTAAAGCATAATGGAAGTTATTATTTACCGTATTATTCTTATCCGGAAAAGGAGCAACTAAAGGAAGCATATCCTCGTATAGAAGAATTCCTTCAGAAGAAGAAGGAAGTAGACCCAGAGGAACGATTTGTGAATTTATTTTATAAGGAGTATAGCAAATGACATATAGAAGATTTGTAGCGTCACAAAGCATAATCATGATGGCGGGAAGTATGGTATTTCCTTTTTACATTCTATTGCTTCGAAATGTTGGGAATAGCTTCTCGCAATTTGGCTGGGCGTACGGTTTATTTGCCTTAACTTCAGCTCTAGTATATCCGTTAGTTGGAAGAATCTCTGATAGAGTAGGTGATAGAAAGTTATTAATTATATACGCTTGGTCCATGGCTATATTAATGCTTTGTTTTCCTATTGCAACAGAGGTTTGGCACGTATACATTCTCCAAATTTTAATGGGTATTTTAGGTGCTGTGCAGCGCAATACGGAGAAGACATCATTAGCACGAAAGGTAGCGCATAAGGAAGCTGGTTACGAAATTGGGAAATACCATGTATGGACATCGATTGGTGGCGGGGTAGCTATAATTGCAACTGGTTACTTAGTGGATTTCTTTACGATAGGGACTATCTTTTATATTGCTTCAGTTTTATATGTAGTGAGTGGATTTGTACTAAGTCGCAGTGATAAGTAATTAAAAGTATTTCTATTCCCATTTTTACCTGATTAACCTTTATTTGTTATACTGAAAGGGAAGACAAAAGAAAAGGGGACATTGCCTTTGATGAAATTTATAGTTTTAGCTATTCTCACTTTGTTTTTGATTCCATGGACTAGAAGCGGTAATAAAATTCGCGCGGTGGATAAAGGAGGAAATGAGAAAGTTGTAAAGGGTAAGAAATCATCTATTTTAGTTATTCCTGTTTTATTTTGGATAGGTATTGCAATCTATGAATATTTCTGGCTAATTGATGATCGAGCAGATTCTATTCTTACTCATTATTCTGTTGCAGTAGCGATTTTAATTGGGCTTGTTTTATTTTCACAAGAGCAGGTAGGGAAATTAGAAGGTATGTTAAAAGGACTTCTAATGTTTGTTTTACTCGCAAGTTACGGCTATTTTGGTTATTTGCACGATATAGTAATCTCGCAAAAGAAATATGATTCGGTCGTGAAGGTAGAGAAAGATATTTCAGAGCCATTTACTGAAAATGACCAACCGTTTACAGTTCCGCCTAAAACAGCGGAAAATAAAATGAAAAAGGTATTTGGTGATATTCCAAAAGTAGCTTATTTTGAGCTAGGGGAATTAACGCCACAAATGGTAAATGGTGAAGCCTTGTATGTAGCACCGATAGAAGTTTCGGGATTTTTTAAAGCACGTAAAGCGGAAACAATTCCAGGTTACGTAACAATGTCAGGTACAAATCCTGATGCGGAAGCGAAATTACATCTTGGATATAAAATGAAGTATGTACCAAGCATGTTTTTCGGTAATAAATTAGAACGTGTCGTTCGAAAAGCGGAGCCAAATTTAATTTTTAAAGGGAAACCAAAATTTGAAGTTGATGACAAAGGAAAACCGTATTATACAATGACATACGGTGAGTTTATTTCAGGAAGATCCGGGTTTGAAGTAGAAGGCGTTGTCGTTGTTGATGCACAATCAGGTGATGTGAAACGATATGATAAAGGGAATGCCCCTAAATTCGTTGATGGTGTATTAAATCATGAAACAGCATCTACGTTAAATACGTACTTCGGAAAATATATTCACGGATTTTGGAATACGAAATTCTCACAAACTGACATGAAGATTCCGACTGAGTGGGGGACGAAGGAAGGCGTTACGCCAATCTTCGGAAAGGATGGTAAACTGTATTACTTTACAGACTTTACCTCTCCGAAAGAAGGAGTAGATTCTGCTCTCGGTTACTCATTAGTTGATGCACGTACAGGAAAGTTGTATTACTATAACGGAAAAGAAGTGAAGGGAATTATGGACGGTTCGGCTGCTACAGAAGTAGTAGATAATTCCTTTAAGAGAGAGAAATGGCATGGAACAATGCCAGTTATTTATAACGTATACGGTAAACCTTCTTGGATTGTACCAGTTATTGATGACGGCGGATTAGTACGTGCTCATACTGTTATATATGCTTCTAATGCAAAAGTGTTTGCGTCAGGTTCGACGCAAAAAGAAGCACTTGAGAACTATAAAAATGCGCTAAGCGGAAGTGGTGATTCATTTAGACCGACTTCAAATGGGAAAGAAGCGCAAAAAGAAGGTACTGTACAACGTGTGTATAAAGAAAAATCAGGTGAAAATACGATTGTGTACGTACTATTAGAAAACGAGCAAAAAGTATTTATGGTACCGGCGAAGAAATTCCCATATGCAATGTTTACAGAAGTAGGAGATCCAATTCAAATCACATATTTAGACACAGGAGAAATGATGGCATCTGTATCTAAATTTACAAATAGTAATTTGAAAAAGTAAAGCGATAGAGATTCTATCGCTTTTTTTACATTATTAAACAGGAAAATACGGTATACTTGACGTATATTTATGTTGTAACTATAATTGTTACGATTCGATATTTATATGAAAGGGTGAATAGAAAAAGTGAATGGAGTTAATCACGAAGTATATAAACCTGTAAAGACAAACAGGTTATGGATGATTCTTGTATTAGGGACACTTACGGCAATTGGGCCATTATCGATTGATATGTATTTGCCTTCTTTACCAAAATTAACGGATGATTTACAAACTGGAGCATCCCTCGCACAGCTTACATTGACAGCTTGTTTACTTGGGCTTTCAGTGGGACAATTATTTGTTGGTTCAATTAGTGATATTTACGGAAGACGCAAACCTCTTATTATCGCTCTTATTATTTATGTTGCTTCTTCTTTACTTTGTGCTGTTGCACCATCGATTTGGAGTTTAGTGCTTTTACGTTTCTTACAAGGTGCTTCAGGATCTGCTGGTATCGTTATATCACGTGCAATGGTACGTGATATGTATTCTGGTTCTGAAATGACAAAGTTTTTCTCACTGCTTATGTTAGTAAACGGAGCAGCGCCTATTTTGGCACCGATTATCGGGGGACAATTATTACAGTTCACATCATGGCGCGGCGTTTTTATCGTTCTTGGAGCAATTAGTGTATTCATGCTAATATCAGCTACTTTCGTATTACGTGAAACATTGCCCCCTGAAGAAAGAGAGACGGGTGGATTATCAGGAACGCTTGCAACATACGGAAAGCTTCTGAAAGATCGTTTATTTATGGGGTATGCATTGTCGCAAGGATTAGTAACAGCTGCAATGTTTGCTTATATTTCTGGTTCACCGTTCGTGTTGCAAAATATATACGGGGCATCACCACAACAGTTTAGTTTGTTCTTTGCAATTAACGGTATCGGTATTATTATTGCTAGCCAAGTTACTGGCCGATTAGCGGGGAAAGTTAATGAGAAGACTTTATTTGTTTCCGGTATTATTATTGCGGCTGTTGGCGGCCTATCGTTACTACTTACAATTGTATTAGGAATAGGGTTAATCGGTGTTTTATGTTCGCTATTCCTTGTTGTATCAAGTGTTGGGGTTGTATCAACAACTGGCTTCTCATTAGCGATGAGAAATCAAAAACAGGCTGCAGGAACAGCATCAGCTTTACTAGGATTATTACAGTTCATCTCAGGAGCACTTGTAGCGCCGCTAGTAGGTATTGGTGGAAGCAATACCGCACTTCCTATGGGTGTTGTTATAGCTCTTTGTGAAATTGGTGCTGTGTTATGTTATTTATTCATGGCAAAAAGAAGTGAAAAGCAGTTTGAACTGCAACAAAAACAAAATTTAGAGGCTTAACAAAAAAGAGCTGATTCAAACATTTCTTTGAATCAGCTCTTTTTTTCATTTCTTTGAAATAACCCATGCAAAAGTTACTTGCATAAAGTGACGATACTGTGACAAAAATGTGGGTATATATATTAAGGAATCATCTTAAGTACAAAATTTAGGATGTTCTCGGTATAATAAAACAAGTGGAGATAAAAGAAACTATAATTAGAAGTAGCTGTAGATAAAAGGAGAATTAAAGATGAAGAAGGTTTTGGGTATTGCTGTAATGGGAGGTATGCTCCTTCTAGCAGGATGTAATGGGAATAAAGAAGCGAAAGAACCGAAAGAAAAGGTGGAGCAATCTACTGAACAGACAGAAGATATGAAAGTGTATCAAGAGGTACATGAAAAGTATGATGCAAAAATGAACAAAGAAATTAATAAAGCGTTACAGTTATTTGAAGTGGCAAAAGAAAAGGGCGGTAAGGAAATAACTAATGCTAAATATAAGGAAGACGTGAAACAGGTAACAACGGGCATGTTAGAAGATATTGATCATATGCGTAAAGAAATTCGTGTTCCGAAGTCGAAAGAACAGGAACATGAATTATATGTTGGTTTCTTAAATGAATCAGAACAATCAATGAAAAAATTGCAGAAGTTAGCAGAAGAAGAAGACTCCTCGTTGATTCGTGATATAGAAATTAATTTTGCAACAGCATCGACATACTATAAACGTTTTCAAACAGAGGCCCAAAAATAACCTTGCGCATGCGCAAGGTTATTTTTTCTTCTTACCATCTCCATCTTCATCCTCGGATACTAATACTTTCTGTTCTTCGTGAAATTCTGAAATTGTTTGTCCAGTAATATTATCGAATGGAGTATAAAAAGAAGTGATACGTTTTTTCTTAATGAAGAGTTTGTAGAAGCCGATGATGACGAGTATGACGATTGTTAATGGCAATCCTATGCTGGCTAGAAGTAAGGGATCCATCGTATAACTCCTTTAAAGTAATTAATTTTATTATAAGTTAAAATAGTGATTTTAAGAAATAACGCCATTAAAAACTGATTTTTCTAAATATATCCAATTTGATTGACTTTTCTTTTTTTCAGAATTATAATTCGAAATATACAATTTGAACCAAATAATAATATAGCAATTTACTTATCCAGAGAGGTAGAGGGACTGGCCCTATGACACCTCAGCAGCGGGTTCTGTAAGATGAACACCGTGCTAATTCCAGCAAGCAAGTCTTGAAAGATAAGTGATGGGCCTTTGTTTATTAAGCCTTGATCTTATTTTTTAAGATCAAGGCTTTTTGTATTTTAAGAAGAGAAAAGGGAGTAATGGGAAAGATACGTCAATAAAACAAAGTAAATTTATGAGTTTAGGGGGTTATCAGAGTGTATGTTGTTAAAAAACTATCAGTTATGGTTTTCACATTATGGGTTATTACGACAGTGACATTTTTAATTATGCATATTATTCCGGGAGATCCATTTTCATCAGATGCGAAAATCTTTCCTGAAGAAGTGATACAAAATATGAGGGCGAAGTATCATCTTGATGAACCGTTATGGAATCAATATGTTGCTTATTTAGACGGTGTAGTTCATTTTGACTTTGGTGAATCCGTTCAATCGACGGGGCAAGGCGTATCAGAGATTATAACGACAGGATTTGGTCCATCAGCAATTATTGGTCTACAAGCACTTGTTATTTCATTGTTAGTCGGGATTGCCGCAGGCACATTTGCCGCGCTATATCATGGGAAAGTGATTGATTATAGTGTGAGCTTGCTTGCGATTCTCGGTATTTCTATTCCTAGTTTTATTTTAGCGCCACTATTTATACAAGTATTCGCCATCCAATTTGAATTACTACCAGTGGCGTCCTGGGGAACCTTCGAGCATACTGTATTACCTTCCTTCGCATTAGCGCTCGGGCCAATCGCGGTTATTACAAGATTTGTTCGCTCTAATATGATTGAAGTGTTGCAGAGTGATTATATTAAGCTAGCGAGAGCGAAAGGTATACCAATTAAGAAAATCATTATAAGACATGCTCTTAGAAATGCAATTGTTCCGGTACTTACATTTGTTGGCCCATTAATGGCTGGACTTTTAACAGGAACTTTCGTGATTGAAAAAATCTTTTCAATTCCTGGTCTAGGAAAATATTTTGTAGATAGTATTTTTAACCGAGATTATCCGGTAATTATGGGAACAACCATCTTCTATAGTGCGCTATTAATTATGTGTATCTTTATTACAGATATCATTCATCGTATTGTTGATCCACGTATTCGTTCTATTACGTAAGGAGGGGAATATTTAAATGGGGGCTTATGAAATTAATGACCAGTTATTAACGAATGAAGAGAAAAAAGAATTAACGATAAATAAAGATCAGCAAACAATTAGCCGAAAAAAGGAAGTGTTTCGCAAGTTTATATCAAATCCTATAGCAGTTTTAGGGGCTGTGACGTTATTACTAATTATTATTTTCTCGCTTATTGGCGAAAGTTTAACGTCATTTACTGCAAGTGAACAAGTAAAAGAAGCAACTAATTTACCGCCTAGTAGCGAGCATTGGTTCGGAACGGACGATTTAGGGAGAGATATTTGGGCGCGTACTTGGGCTGGTGGGAAAATTTCACTAACAGTTGGATTGGTAGCAGCAGCTCTTGATATAGGGCTCGGTGTACTTATCGGAGGGTTTAGTGGATATGTGAGAGGGCGTAATCGTCTTGGAACGTTAATTGATGAGTGGATTATAAGAGGAATTGAAGTGTTATACGGTATCCCATACTTATTAATTGTTATTTTACTATTAATCGTTATGAAACCAGGACTTTTTACAATTATAATTGCCCTTGCGTTAACGGGATGGATTGGCATGGCACGTCTCATTAGAGCGCAAGTCTTGTCTTTAAAACAAAGAGAATTTGTTATCGCAGCAGAGCGATTAGGTACACCTCATATGAAAATTATATATGGGCATTTAATTCCAAACTTAACAGGGATTATTATCGTAAATTTATCATTTACCATTCCAGCAGCTATTTTCTCAGAATCATTTTTAAGCTTTATCGGACTTGGAGTACAATCACCAGCGGCAAGCTGGGGCACGATGACCAACGATGCACTTGGGACGTTACTAAGCGGAGAATGGTGGCAACTATTCTTCCCGGCAATCATGATTGCACTCATCATGTTCGCATTTAATGCAATTGGTGATGGTTTACAAGATGCGATTGATCCGAAAATCGTAAAACGTAATCGAAAGGAGAAAAAACATGGCGCAAATCTTATCTTTAGAAAACGTAACGTTGGCCGTTGAAAAAGAGAATAGTAGGCAAGCAATTGTGAAGCATGTTTCCTTTTCTATTAACGAAGGTGAAATAGTTGCACTTGTAGGAGAAAGTGGCTCAGGAAAAAGTGTTACAGCACAATCAATTATCGGGTTAAATCAAGAATCAATTCATATTGATGATGGAAATGTATCTTTCCAATCAAAGGAATTAACTAATTTACAGGAATCAGAATGGAATCAAATTCGCGGGAAAGATATTTCTTTTATCTTTCAAGATCCGCTTTCATCTTTAAATCCGACGATGAAGGTCGGAAGGCAAATTACAGAAGTAATTTTGCAGCATGAAAAGAAATCGAAGAAAGAAGCAAAAGAAATTGCAATTAACTTACTAAATGATTTAGGCATACATGAAGCAGAGAAACGCTTTGAACAATACCCGTATCAATTAAGTGGTGGTATGAGGCAACGTATTTGTTTGGCCATTGCGTTTGCTTGCCATCCGAAACTTGTAATTGCAGATGAACCTACAACAGCGTTAGATGTAACGATTCAGAAACAAATTATGGGGCTATTAAAAGAGCGAAAAGAAAAACAAAATACGAGCATTTTACTCATTACACATGACTTAGCACTTGTACGTGAAGTAGCTGATCGAGTAGTTGTGATGTACGGGGGACGTGTTGTTGAAAAAGGAATGATACAGGAGGTAATAGGTTCTCCTAAACATCCATATACGAAAAGCTTATTACAAGCAATTCCGAATATGGATGATTCCGAAAAAGTATTACGTGCTATAGAAGGAACGACACCTTCCATTGAAACATTAAATAGCTTTGGCTGTCCTTTTGTAAATCGTTGCCCAGTAGCGATAAAAGAATGTATTCATCGTTTCCCGGAGAGAACGACATATTCTGGGGAGCATAGTTCACATTGTTGGCAACACATTCTAGAGCACAATAAAGCGAAATCAAAAGAGAAGGTGAATGCCTCATGACGACAGATTTAATTACTGTAAAGCAAGTAATGAAAACGTATGGAAGTAAAAATAAAGAAATCGCAGCGTTAAAAGATATAACACTCTCTATCCCAAAAGGAACAACGCTTGGCATTATTGGAGAAAGTGGTTCTGGAAAGACGACACTTGGTAAGCTCATAGCTGGGATCGAGCGTCCAACGTCTGGTGAAATTGATTATAACGGTCAAGTTGTTCACAAGCTGAAGTCAGCTCATAAGCGGGATTTCTTGCAGAAAGTACAGTTCATTTTTCAAGATTCCACAGCTGCATTAAATCCGCGCTGGAAAGTACGCGATATTGTAACAGAAGGCTATATTTCATTCGGTTTAGGCGATAAAGGACTGAAAGATAAGGTCGCAGGTGATGCACTAGAGCGTGTTGGATTAGATAGACGATATATTGATCGCTATCCACACGAATTTAGCGGAGGACAACGTCAACGTATTGCTATTGCAAGAGCACTATTATGTGAGCCAGAAGTTTTAATCCTTGATGAACCAATTTCAGCATTAGATGTTTCACTGCAAATACAAATTGTACATCTGCTGCAAAAGATTCAAAAGGAGCAAGGCTATACATATTTATTTATCGCACATGATTTACCGATGGTTCACTATTTATGTGAAAAAGTGGCTGTCCTATATAAAGGAGAACTTGTTGAATTTGGAAATACGGATGAAGTATTCCGTGATCCACGACATTCTTATACAAAAACATTATTAGCATCAACACCAAAAATTTCAGGTTAAAGGAGAATGTAGGATGAAGAAGTTTTTACTGTTTGTCATTATGACTGTTTTAGCAATTACTTCTGTTGCTTGCGGTAAGAAAGAGACGCAAAAAGCGAGTGCTGGTAAAGGTGAAGGAGATCGATTAGTAACGAATATTAGTAGTGATCCGTATACGCTTGATTCCGCTATTGCGACAGATACTACTTCGAGATATGTAATTGGGAATTTATTTTCAAGTCTATATACTGAGGATAACAATGGGAAAATCCATAATGAGTTAGCGGATAAAGAAGAAGTAAATGCTGATGGGACTGAATATACAATTCATTTAAAGAAAGATATTAAATGGTCAGATGGTTCTCCTGTTACAGCAAATGATTTTGAGTTTGCATGGAAGCGATTATTAAATCCGAAAACGGGTTCTATGAATGCGACAGAAATGTATTTTATTAAAGGTGCAGAGGCATATAATACTGGAAAAGGTGAAGAGGGACAAGTTGGTATTCAAGTGGTTAATCCTCAAACATTAAAAGTAACACTTGAATACCCAGTTGCTTCTTTCAAACAAAAACTAGCAAGTTCATTATTTATTCCACTATCTAAAAAATCAATTGATGATAATAATAAATTAAAAACAGATCCAAAAGAGTTAATTACGAACGGACCATTCACGTTAAAAGAATGGAAGCATAACCAAGCAATTACAGTACAAAAAAATAAAGAATACTATGATAAAAAGGTAACATTAAAAGAAATTGAGTTTCGTATTATTCCAGACTCTAAAACAGCGTATCAATTATTTAAATCAAAAGAATTAGATTTACTAAGTGGTTTACCACAAGAGATGATTGAGAAAGAAAAAGAAAATAAAGAATATAAACGCGTTGCAGGATTTTCATCTTATATTTATTCCTTTAACGTAGAAAAAGAGCCATTTACAAATGCGAAAGTACGTAAAGCATTTTCATTAGCAGTTGATCGTAAATTTATCGTTGAAAAATTGTATAAAAATAATGCACAAGCAGCATATGCATTCGTTCCAGAAGGGGCAAAAACACAAGGTGGTCGTGATTTCCGTAAAGAAAAAGGCGATTATGTAAAATTTGATCCAGTGGAAGCGAAAAAACTATTAGAAGAAGGTATGAAAGAGCAAGGATGGTCTACATTACCTGAAGTAACATTAAAATTCACTACAGATACACAGCATAAAAAAGTAGCAGAAGCAATGCAAGAAATGTTTAAGAAAAACCTTGGTGTAGATATTAAATTAGAAAATAAAGAGTGGAAGAGTTACATCGACACATACAAGCAAAGTGATTTCCAATTAGCTTATATGGGATGGGGAGGTTCTAACTTAGACCCTAGTGCCCGTTTAGAATTATATGCAGGTGATGGTCCAAGTAACTATGCGAAATGGTACAATAAAGAATTTGATAATTTAATTAATCAAGCAAAAACAGAACAAGATGAAAATAAACGTTTTGATATATTGCATAAAGCAGAAGACATTATGTTTGATGAAACACCATTAATCCCAATTATTTTCCCAAGTGCTTCATATTTACAAAAACCATCAGTATCTGGCGTCCAATTCATTATCGGTTCTAGTCCAGAACTAAGATACGTAAAAATTAAAAAATAAAGAAGTAGGCATCTGCCTACTTCTTTATTTTATTTCTCTTTTATATTCTTTTTTCGTTCCATCAGAGAAGACAACTTCTAAAGCGAATTTTTGATAGTCTTTATCAAGCTTGAATACATTTACTACTTGATCAATTACTTCTTGATCTGGTGTGTTTTTATCAAATTTTAATTCTTGTAGAAGAGGGCTTAATTTTGTAATAGCCTCGTCGCCTGTGAACTTTACATCTGTTTTATGGTCTTCAAGTTTTGCTTCCATTTTCTTATCCGCGGCTACATTTTTATAATCAGCTTCGTAGTCTTTCTTCGTATCTTGATAGTCTGCTTTTAAATCAAATTCATTAAAGTTTAGTTTTAAATCTGCAGGAGCTTCATTTTTTGCTTCTTCAGTTGTCTTTTTATTAGAAGTTGTATCTTCTTTTGCAGGAGCTTTACATCCTGTTAATGCAGGTACTAGCATAAGAGCTAATAAAGCTGATAGTAAAATTCTCATTATAAATTCCTCCTTATGTAACTTCTTTCTATACAAGTTTTTCCCAAAATCATGTAATTATGTATAAGTACAATAAATTATTTCTTTGAGGGGATTATGTTTTCAGTTGTTTATTTTTGTATAAAAATGGTAATTTCGTTGTTGACAATTATTAAAAAAGTTATATAATCTAAATGTAAGTGATCACTTGCATGAGGAAGAGGGGATTTTATGGCGCGCTCAAAGACAGCAGAAAAAATCATTCAAGCAGCAATTGAATTAGTGAAAGAAAAAGGATATACAGCAGCAACAACGAAAGAAATTGCAATGCGTGCTGGCGTTAATGAAGTAACGATATTCCGCAATTTTAAAAGTAAGAAGGGTGTTATTGAAGCTGCAGTTGCTGAATTTTCATATATACCGCATTTAAAGCAATTTTTGCAAACAGAAATTGTGTGGGAATTAGAAACAGATTTGAAGAACTTAGCAAGGCATTATCATAAATTTTTAAATAGCATAAAAGATATTATTTCTATCGGTATACGTGAGGCGAGAGAATTTCCAGAATTAGATGAGGAAATCTCTAAAATTCCAAAAGGATTAAAAGAGGAATTAATAATTTATTTTGCCAAGATGCAGGAACAAAACAAGATTATTCATACAAATATTGAGGCACAAGTAATGAATTTTATATGGATTAATTTTGGTTACTTCCTGTCTAAATTGCGTTTTGAAAGTCGACTTATGGAAATCGATGATGAGAAATTTATTGAGAATAATATAGTTTTATATGCTAGGGCTTTAAGACCCTAGTATTTATTTAAAATAAAATGCAAGTAAGTACTTGCTTGCTAAATAGGAGAGCGGGAAGATGGATACATTAAAACAGTTTTTAAAGCGACCAGGTACGTATGTAGGAATGGTAGTAGCGCTATCGTTCCAACTTATTTTCTTTTGTGTTTGGTTAACGGCGTATGATGGAGTGAATGAAAGAGCAGATCAAATGCGTATCGCTATTGTGAATGAGGATGGAAATATAGGTAGTAAAATAGCAGAAGGCTTACAGAGAAATTTACCATTTCAGGTGAAAGTAGAACGGTCTGTGGAAAAAGCAAACAAAGAAATGAATGACCATGTGTACGATATGATTATTGAAATTCCTGCTTCTTTTTCAAAGAATATAAATGAAACAGGAAAATCAAATTTAAACTTCCACATTAATCAAGCGAATGCCATGATGGCAAAGCAAATGATGGAAGGAGCTGCAAAACAAATTCGAGACAATGTAAATAAAGAGATAACAAGTTATAAGAAACAAGCGATTGTTGGGAAATTACAAGCTGTAGGGTCTGAGAATGTAGAAGTGATAAAAGGTTTAACAGAAGATTCAATTGGTTTTACAGTTCATAAAGTAAATGATGCAAAAGGATTTTCGGCTAATATGGTACCACTAATGATGGTATTAGCTTCATTTGTAGGAGCAATGATCATGAGTATGGAACTATCAAAAGTTGCAAAGGAAATAAAGAACGATTGGAGTAATTTCGTATCAAGACAAATCATTAACGGTACAGTATCAATTTTACTTGCATGTATTACAATTGGCTTGATGAAAGGATTCCAAATTGAAATGCATGAAACAGTATGGAGTATATTGATGTTTCAAGCAATAGTCTTCTTCGCATTTCTTTCATTAACACAAATGTTCATAACTGTTTTCGGAAATGCAGGTATGATTTTTAATATTATCTCGCTATCGTTACAACTTGTAAGTTCAGGTGTAATCGTACCACATGCAATGCTTTCTAAAACATATCAAACGATCGGTGAATTATTTCCCGCAACATATGCAGCGAATGGTTATTATACAATAATATTTGGCGGAGTTAGTTTAGAGGGGAATATTATTTCATTATTACTTATTATACTAGTTACACAATTGGTAACAGGAATCACTATAGGTATAAAAGGAATGGCAAAGGGAAGAGGTTCTATAGTTAGAGAAGTATAAAATAAAAAAGGTATCCTTCATGGGATACCTTTTTTATTTTATTATTTTGCAACTTCTGTCCACTTGTAGTTAAACTCACCGCCGAAGTCAGTTGTTACAAGTCCTTTAATGAAAGAACGTTGTAAGTAAGAACGACCTTGTTGGTATAAAGGAGCGACAGCACCATCTTGTAATAAGATTTTTTCAGCTTGCTTCATTGCTTCAAAGCGAGCTTTTTCATCGCCAGCTAAATCGGTTTTCACTTTATGAATTAGCTCATCGTACTCTTTATTAGAGTATTTATCGAAGTTATAAGCACTATCTGTTGTAAATAAGTCTAAGAATGTAATTGGGTCAGCGAAGTCAGGGCCCCAGCCATCAATTCCGATTTCATAATCACCACTTAATAGTAGTTTCAACTGTTGTTTACGTGGTTGTGGTTTTAAATTCACTGTTAATCCATCTAGATTTTTTTCTAATTCACCTTTTAAATATTCACCAGTCTTTTTAGCTAAAGCATTATCACTTGTTAATAGTTCAATTGTTACTTTGTCAGTACCAAGTTCTTGCTTCGCCTTTTTCCAGTTTTCTTTCGCTGTTTTCACATCATCTTTGACTAGATTTCCATTCTCTTTACGGAAGTCATTACCGTCTGGACTTTTTGCGAATTTCGCAGGAACCATTCCTTCAGCTGGAATAGCACCGTTATTTAAAATTGTTTCTACGTACGCTTTTTTATTCATTGCTCCGTTAATAGCAAGGCGTGCATGTTGATTTTTTAATACTGCATTTTTCTGATTTAGTCGTAAGAATTGAATGCCGACTTCAGCGCGTTCCTTGAAGTTTGGATCGCCCTTATATTTATCAACAAACTCCGCAGTTAAAGCAACACGGTCAATTTGTCCTGAATCATATAAGTTAACTTCTGTAGACTTATCTTTAACGACATTGAAGTTGATTTCTTCTAATTTTACAGTTTTAGCATCCCAATAGTTAGGGTTCTTCTTCAATTGAAAGCTTTGTTCGTGTTTCCAGTTATCTAATGTGAAAGCACCATTGTAAATTAAATGATTTGTTTCTAAACCGTATTTGTCACCTTGAGATTTTAAATAGTCTTCATTAATTGGTAAGAATGTTGAAAATGTCGTTAAGCTTAAGAAGTAGGGAACAGGGCGATCTAGTTGTACTTCTAAAGTTTTGTCATCAAGAGCTTTGATGCCTAATTGATCAACTGGTAATTGTTTTTGGTTTATTTGTTTTGCATTCTGTACATCGAAGAATAAGAATGCATATTCAGCTGCTGTATCAGGGTTTACGGCACGTTGCCAAGCGAAGACAAAGTCCTTTGCTGTAACAGGAGTACCATTTGACCATTTTGAATCGCGCAGGTGGAATGTATATTTTGTTTTATCGGGACTAACGTCAACCGACTCAGCAACACCAGGAATCGGTTTATTATCTTCTCCCATTGCATATAAACCTTCAAAAACATTTCGCATTACGTTCATGGATTCCGTATCCGTTGCTTTTGCAACATCCATTGTTGGAATTTCTGAAGCGAATGATAAGTTAATTGCCTGTTTATCAGGTGCTTTATCGTTCGCTTTCGCTCCGCTTGCATTATCTTTATTTCCCCCACAAGCAGTTAGTAGTAGACTTGCCCCTAAAACAGATGCAACAACAGGTACAACTTTTTTCTTCATTGTTCTTTCCTCCCTAAATGTGTTGTTCGTAACGTCATAATGTCCATGTCTTGAAGTAGCTATAGAAGGAGATAAAACCTATTATAGATATTTGTTTATAGGTAATCAGGTGTTCTATATGTATATACATGCTGAACTGTAATCTATCGTTATATGTTTCAACGTAGTAGACATTATGTTTTGATGGTGAAATATTTCGTCTCTTTGATTATTTAGAATATTAACACTGAAAAGAACTATATGTCAATAATAAAAATAGAGTGTTAATTTCTTGAAATAATATATTAAAAAAGTAGATTCACTCATATTAAGGAATCTACTTTTAATATATTTTGCCAAAAAAACAATGGGAGTTGGTGGAAACACGATGATTAAAGTCGCATTTTATTTTTCAATTTTTGCCCATTTGAAGTTTAATTGACCTGCAAAGTCTACTTGTACAATTCCTTTTACATAAGAACGCTCTAGATAAGATTCTCCTTTTTGGTAAAGAGGAGCGATAACAGAGTCCTTAAATAAGATTTTTTCTGATGCTAGTAACGCTTCCCAGCGAGCTTTTTCATCACCAGCCAAGGTAGTTTTAACTTTTTCAATTGTGTCATCAAACTCTTTATTAGAGTAATGATCTAAGTTGTAAGGGTTATTCGTCGTAAATAGTTCAAGGAATGTAATTGGATCAGCAAAGTCAGGGCTCCAACCGTCAATTCCAATCTCGTAGTCACCTTTTAATAAGAGTGAAACTTGTTGTTTACGTGGTTGCGGTTTTATATTTACTGTTAAGCCATCTAAATTCTTTTCTAGTTGCCCTTTTAGGAACTCACCAGTTTTCTTCTCAAGGTCACCATCACTTGTTAATAATTCTAATGTTATCTTTTCAGAACCAAGTTCTTTTTTTGCTTTCTTCCATAATTCTTGTGCAGATGTTGTATCAACTTTTGTTAAATCGCCGTTTGCAGTACGGAAGTCTTTTCCATCAGGCCCTTTTGCAAAGTTTTTCGGCACGAGACTAAAGGTTGGTGTAGAGCCATCATTTAATAACGTATTTACAAAGGATTTTCGATCAATTGTTTGATCGATTGCTTGGCGTGCAGAAACGTTTTGAAGTACTTTGTTTTGTTGATTCATACGTAAAAACTGTACCCCTACATTCGGACGTTCTTTGAAGTTAGTATCCTTTTTATATTTATCAACGAAATCAGATGTTAGTTTTATACGGTCTAATTGTTTGGATTCGAATAAATTTACTTCTGTTGATTTCTCTTTCACAACGTTGAAATTGATTTCTTCGAGTTTGACATTATCTTTATCCCAATAGGTAGGGTTTTTCTTAAATTTAAAGCTTTGTTCATGCTTCCAATCGCTTAGTGTAAAAGCTCCGTTGTACAAGATTTTGTTATCTTCTAAAGCGTACTTATCACCTTGTGATTTAAAGAATTCCTCGTTAATTGGTAGAAATGTTGGGAACGCTGTTAAGCTAATAAAGTACGGAACAGGGCGTTCTAATTCTACCTCAAACGTATGGTCATCAATTGCTTTTACACCAAGTTGATCGGCTGGAAGTTCTTTGTTGTTAATTTTTGTTGCATTTTTAATATCAAAGAATAGAAATGCATATTCAGAGGCTGTTGCTGGATCGACAGCTCTTTGCCAAGCGAAGACAAAATCTTTCGCTGTAACAGGAGTGCCGTTTGACCATTTTGAATCTCGTAAATGGAATGTGTATTTCGTTTTATCGCCATTTACTTCATGAGATTTTGCAACGCCAGGGACAGGTTTGTTACCTTCACCAAGATTATACAAACCTTCAAATACGTTTCTCATTACTTGACCAGAATCAGTATCTGTAGCACGAGCTGTATCCATTGTTCGTATTTCAGTAGGTGAAGATAAGTTTAAAACCTGTTTACTAGGTGCCTCGTCTTTTGCATTTGCTCCGCTTGCTTCGTTTTTATAACTGCCGCAACCAGTTAATAAAATACTTACTCCTACAACTGATGCAATACCGGGTACAAACTTCTTTTTCATTTGATTTTCCTCCTAAATGGTTAATAAGATTGGATGATGATGAGGGAATGAAAAACAAAAAATCCCTCTTTTCATATTGAGAAAGAGGGATTTTTACGTACAAGTTATGCACCCGTATATAAACGAAGTCCCTCATTCTATCTTTCAAGCACAAAGCTTGCAGGAAGTGGCACAGTATTCAAAATGAACCTGTTGCCGAGGTTTCAAAGGGCCAGTCCCTCCACCTCTCTTGATACAATGAGTAAACGAATAAATTTTATTAATTTTTGTGTTTCTTTGATAATTCAAAATCTTACACCTTAGATAATGAAGTGTCAATCAAATGGAATATAGTTTAAATTTTCAGTTTTATTAAAGATAAAAAAACCACTGCATATGGCAGTGGTTTCCCTATTAGAAGTTAAAGTTATCCGGATCTGGACCAACGCGATGATCTTCATTTAGAGCTTGAATTGCTTTCATGTCATCAGCACTTAATTCAAAATCGAATATATTTGCATTTTCAATAATGCGATGTTCTTTAATAGATTTAGGGATTGTTACAACTTCGTTTTGTAGATCCCAGCGTAAAATAACTTGTGCAGTCGATTTATTATATTTTGTCGCAATGTCTTGTAATGTTGGGTTATCCAGTAGCTGTCCTTGCATTAATGGTGACCAAGCTTCAAGCTGGATATTATGTTCTTTACAGAAAGTGTGTAACTCTTCTTGTGCTAAACGTGGGTGGTATTCCACTTGATTGACCATTGGCTTAATTTCAGCAATTTCAAATACGTCTTGTAAGTGATGAATGTGGAAATTGCTCACACCAATAGCGCGAACACGGCCATCTTTATAAAGCTTTTCTAATGCTTTCCATGATTCAGTATATTTCCCTTTTACAGGCCAATGTACTAAATATAAATCTAAATAATCTAGACCTAATTTCTCTAATGTAGTTTCAAATGCTTGAAGTGTTGTTTCATATCCTTGATCGCTATTCCATACTTTTGATGTGATAAATAATTCTTCACGTGCAACACCTGATTCACGGATCGCTTGTCCAACGCCTTCTTCGTTTTGATAAATTGCTGCAGTATCGATACTACGGTAGCCATTTTTAATTGCTGCTTTTACAGATTCAATTACTTCTGAACCATCTTCTACTTTAAAAACACCTAAACCGAACCAAGGCATTTTTACGCCGTTATGTAATGTTGTATAGTCTTTTAAACTTGTTAAATTCATATTATTTCCCCCTAGCTTTTTTGTTTGTTGCTTCTACTGCTTTTTGAATTGCCTCTGAAAAATTATATTCATATAAAGCTTTGAGACCCTCAGCTGTGGAACCACCTGGTGTTGTTACTTGTTCGCGGAGGTTAGCTGGATCTTGCGTTTGTTCAAGCATAGAAGTAGAGCCGGAAATCATTTGAATGACAAGGTGTTTTGCGGTTGCTTCATCGACTCCATAACTTTTTGTTGCTTCAATTAAGCTTTCAGCAAAGTAATAAAGGAAAGCAGGTGCACTTCCAGTAACTGCGGTAAGCTGATGAACTTCCTCTTCAGTGCAAAGTTGCGAAGTACCAATGCCTCTTAAAAGCAGTTGCAGGGTTTCTTGATGCATCTCGTTTACTGATCGTCCCATTGTATATAAGGAGATAGACTTTCCGATTTCGGCAGCTGTATTTGGCATAATCCAAGCAACAGGTGTCCCCCCGGGAAGTCTTTCTTCTAAATAAGATGGGCCAATGCCAGCGGCTACCGTTACGACAAGTTGATTCGATAGTAACGGAGATAATTCTGCTAATAATTCTTCATGTGCAGAAGGTGGCATTGCTAAAACAATCGTATCAACAGATGTAACATGCTGCTTCCAATCTGTTGTAGTAGACACATTATATCGTGCTCGTAATTGTTCTAGCTTTTCTACGTTGCTTCGGTTAGAAACGATAATTTCTTCGATGTATTCTTTACTTGTTGTAAGTAGTCCAGCAAATATAGCTTCTGCCATACGACCGGCACCAATAAATAAAATTCGATGTTTATTAGGCATATCCTTTATTCCTTTCTGATGAGAATATGTTATAAAAAACGATACCATTTTTAAGAGAATTTTGTAAAAAGAAACGGCTTGTAGTGGAGAGAATACAATTGGAGGGAAGGAAGGCTATATAAAAAGGACTATGAAGATTATTATATTTGAAAAATAATTATAATCAAAAATCCCTGAAGCATTTATGCTTCAGGGATTGATAAATTATAAGCTTATGCTTTCGTCATACCAAGCAATACAGCGCCACCGATAATTAAAACACTACCTAGTGCAATAAAGATCAATTGACGTTTTGTTTTCTTTTCACCTAAGAATACGATTGCACCGAATGTTGAGATAACGATTCCAGTTTGAGATAATGGGAAGCTTGTTGCTACTCCGACACGTGGTAATGAAAGAAGTAAGAATAAGTTTCCAGTTCCCCATAGTAAACCAGATAAAGCATTACGGATTGCATATTTGTTAAATGGTTTATGTTTAGATGTCAGTACAACCGCACCAACAAACATACCAACTGCTTGTGGTAAAATAGCAGACCAACCATCGATATTATACCAACGAATAATAATTACATATACAAGGTAGCCGAAAGTAGAAACAATTAAAGTAAGAAGTCCTTTTTTCAATTGTCCTGGTGGCTGTGCATTTTCTTTGTCATCTAGTGATGTGAATACAACACCAACTACGATTAATAGGATTGCAATCGTTCCCAGAACAATCGTTGTTGTAGTAGTCCACTCACGGAAAGCGATAACCCCAAAGATAGAAGTTGCAACAAGTTGCATACCAGTAGAAATCGTTACAGTAGTTGAAACACCTAGTTTTTCAACTGTTTTTAATTGGTTTACTTGTCCTAAAGCCCAGAATAAACCTGAAATAAAACCAACAATCAAGACTGTCATTGTTAAAGCTGGTTGAGTAAATACATACATAATTGTTGCGAAGAATAGAGCACCGATTGTCATACCTACCGTTTGGCTGTATGCACCACCGCCCATTTTTACGCTTACTAATAAGATGTTTCCCCATGCGATTGCAGGAAGAAGCGCTAATAAAATGTCCATTACAAGACTCCCTTCGGTTTTCTATACCAATATAATTACATATCGTTCTAACGATCGGTAATGCCCCACTAATAGAGTAGAAGATTACCGATCGCTAAAACAGGATGAAGAACTTACGATATAAATGCGTTTTCATTTCTTCATTTTTTGAAACACCTCCATATAATAACAGGAAATTGCCTATTTTAGAAAGTGAATTCAAATAAAATGTATATTTTAATAAAAGGTAAAATTCAGTTATTTCCCATCGGTATATTTTATTTCCTAAGAAATAAAGAAGCAGCTTCGAAAAAAGCTGCTTTAAGAGTTAGTAATTCTTTTATTAATAAGCTGAATACATAGCAGAAATAGAAGTGACATACTAATAGTGATAACTACAAGTGTCCAGGCGAGTTGCATATTACTTGCATCAATCGCCATATAAATTGCAGTTGGGATAGTCTGTGTTTTACCAGGAATGTTCCCAGCAAACATGAGTGTAGCACCAAACTCACCGAGCGCACGAACAAAGCTCAAAATCATTCCGCTTAGTAAGGAAGGAAATGCAAGCGGGAGTGTCACGTGTAGAAAAACTTGATATTCACTGGCACCAAGGTCACGAGCACTTTCTTCAATTTGTACATTCGCAATAGAAAATCCTGTTTTTGCTGATTGGTACATAAGCGGAAATGCAACGACTGTAGAAGCAATGATCGCAGCAGTAGATGTGAACATAATGGACTGCTGAAACAATGATTCTATCCACATTCCAATGGGACTATTATTTCCAAAAATGATAATGAGAAAAAAGCCAATTACAGTTGGCGGAAGTACCATTGGTAATAAGAAAATAGTTTCTAATATTACTTTATATCTCCATGAGGAGCGTGCTAGCGCTCGCCCGATAATCGTCCCTAAAATTGTAACGATAATGGTGGCGTATGCAGCTACTCGTAAAGATAGAAAGATCGGTGACACAATAGCATCAAAGCTCATGGCAATTATGATAGGACTGTAAATCCATATTTTTTAAAGATAGATTGTGCATCTTTTGACTGCAAATACTCATAAAATGAAGTCGCCTCTTTCTTGTGCTTAGATTCTTTTATAACACCTAAAGGATAGTGAATTGGCTCATGAGAAGTAGCTGCTGCTGTCTCACCAATCTTTACTTTGTCTGAAATAAGAGCATCTGTTTTGTATACGATACCGGCATCGACATTGCCTGTCTCTACATATGTTAACACTTGGCGAACGTCTTTTGTAAACACGACTTTATTTTGAATGTCATTCCAAAGATTTTCATGTGTGAGAGAAGCCTTTGCATATTTTCCCGCAGGTACGGATTCAGGTGTACCAAGTGCGATTTTCTTTATTTTTTCATCTTTTAAATCTTGGAATTTTGCAAGAGAACTATCTTTTGGGACAACTAGAACTAGTTCATTTCCAAGAAGATTTTTCCCTTCTTTTTCATCAATGAATCCTTTTTTAACAAGAGTTTGGAATTTATCTTCTGCTGCAGAGAAGAATAAATCAGCAGGCGCGCCTTGTTCAATTTGTTGTTGAAGTGCACCAGAAGCACCGAAGTTAAAAGAAAGTTGAATAGTTGGTTCTTTCTCTTTATATTGCTTTTCAATTTCTTTTAATGCATCTTGTAAGCTAGCGGCAGCTGATACAGTCAGTTCGACTGTTTTTCCCTCTTTAGCAGCTGACTTTTCTTTCTTTTCCACGCTTGTACAAGCAGCACTAAATATAAGAAGGAAAGAAAGTATAAGTGCCCCAATAGATCGGAATGTGAATTTGTTCATAAAAAAATCCCCTTTCGTTTTGACATATTCAATTATAACTAATTATAACTAAATATAACTAGTTATAATTAAATGTAATTTGAACGATATGGTTGTTTTTAAAAAATAGGAGAAATATTCTTTTCTTTGTTACAATGAAGGAAGAAAGTGAGGAATCGTCTATGGATCATCATTCCTACACAACGGAAGAAGTAGCGAAGCGATTAAAAGTATCAAAATTAACTGTATACGACTTAATTAAAAAAGGAGAACTTCCTTCTTATAGAGTTGGTAGACAGATGCGCATTGATGCAGCGGATTTAGAACAATATATAAAGCAAATGAAAACAGGAAAGATACAAGTTACTTCTGTAAAGAATGACGATAGTAGTATCTTGAATACATGCATTATTAGCGGGCAAGAACTAACGTTAGATATGCTGGCAAAACGTATAGAAAATCGATTGCCAAATTCTAATGTATTAAGAGCGTATCAAGGTAGTTTAACGAGTTTAGTGAAGATGTATCAAGGAGAAGGAAGTGTAGTTAGTTTACACTTATTTGATGGTGAAACGGGTACATATAATGTTCCTTACGTAAAACGTATTTTAGTCGGACAACCATGTATTATGATTAATTTATTATCAAGGAATGTTGGGTTTTATGTGCAAAAAGAGAATCCAAAAAATATAAAAACATGGGCTGATTTATCTCAGTCATCTATACGATTTATAAATCGAGAAAAGGGTTCTGGTATTAGGGTATTAGTGGATGAGCAATTGCGAATTCAAAAAATAAATAAAGAAGATATTAGCGGGTATGAATGGGAAGAATCGAATCACCTTGGTGTTGCCTCGCAAGTTGCGAATGGAAAAGCTGATGTTGGGGTAGGATCAGAAAAGTTTTCACAAATTGTGAACGTAGACTTTATTCCAATCATGAAAGAGCAGTATGATTTAGTGATTTTGAAGAATAAAGAAAATGAAGAGCTGATCGAGGTCATGAAAGACATTCTGCGATCGGAAGAATTTCATGATGAATTAAAAGCGATTGGCGGATACGATATGACGAAAACAGGTCAAATTATATATGAAACAAACTAAAAAGCTGCTTGTCTATAAGACGAGCAGCCTTTTCTATATATAAAGGGGTTTGGGGAAACGAATTGTTAAACAAGACTTTGAGCAAGTATGTAAATGAAAGCTGTAAGAAGAGCTGCTCCACTTGCAAGTCCGATAAAGTCTGATTTGTTAAATGTAATGATGTTCATAATAATCTCTCCTTATTTGTTTAATGTAGTTGCAACTGCTTTTGCATCGATAAGTGCGGATAGCACCATGCTCATTGTATTTAAAAATTTGTTTGATTTCATTTTGTTCATCATGCGTATCCGCTCCTTTTCGAATTGTTGTTGCCCTGCTTTATGTCTTAATTATATGAAATATGGACGCCTGCAACTATCGAATTAGCTTACGGGAGGATTACACTTTTGTAAGAAAAAAAGACATTCGTGTAAGAATGTCCTTTAAAGCATATTGATATGATGATGCTCTTCAATTGTTTTTAAAAAGCTACGCATTGAATTCGTCATATAGCTATCTTTACGGCGTATGAAAACCGTTGAAATACTACCATATTTTTCAGGGATTGCATGACAATGTACCTTACCAGCTTTAGAAAGGTGGTGGACAGCAGACTGTGGTACGAGTGTAATTCCAAGGCCAAGTGCAACACTGTTTAATATTGTCTCTAATATATTAAATTCCATAATTCTCTTTGGCAGCAAACCTTCATCTTTCAGCCAACGTTCTAGCTTGGAACGGTATCCACATCCTTGATTAAAAACGAGTAGGGGCGTCGTAGTGAATTCTTCTATATGAAAAGCTTTATTTTGTGTAACAAGCATTAATTTTTCGGTACTAACATCGTATTGTTCAATTAATGGATGTTTAATAGGACCTGATATAAATGCACCATCTAATTGGTGATCGATTACTTCTCTAATAAGTTCTTCTGTTAGACCAGCTTGTAGTGATAGATCGACATTTGGATAGCTCTTATAGTAAGAAGACAAAATGGTAGGTAATGTGCTTACTGTTTCGACTGTACCAATTTTTAATATACCAGATGGTGTTTCGCTATCTAAAAACACTTGTTTTAGCTCTTCAACATCTTGCAAAATTTTATGAACATAAACGAGCATTTTTCTACCTTCAGCTGTTAAAGTCATGCCTCGTTTATGACGGTAAAAGAGCGGTGTTTTCAGCTCGTTTTCTAATTGTTTAATACGTGCGGTTACATTTGATTGTACGTAATTTAATTCCTTTGCTGCGCCGCTTACACTACCACGGTCGGCAACGCTTTGGAAGATTTGTAAGTCTCGTAATTCCATTTTATGCTCCTCCTTGATGTTAACTATCATTATAAATGATAGTTAACATCATTTTGAATCATTTTACGTGATATATTTTTTCTTTTACAATTCTCTTTGTGCAAATAGAAAGAAGTGGGGGATTACGGTGAGAAGAAGTCAAATGATAATAGGTGCGTTCGCATGTTTAATTGCAAGTATGTCATGGGGAGCAATGTTTCCTGTTGCTGATCATGCACTAGAATACATAGATCCATTTTATTTTTCACTTATTCGCTATGGGGCGGTAGCAATAGTGCTGATGGTATTATTGTTAATGAAAGAAGGACAGAAAGCATTTCGTTTAGAAGGAAGAGGAAAGTTACTCGTCTTTTTTGGAACGATGGCGTTTACCGTATATAATGTATTAATTTTTCTAGGGCAAATGTTAATGGGGAAATCAGGTGTAATGGTAGCTTCTATTATGGAGGCACTGATGCCGATGATTTCCATTTGTATTCTATGGGGATATAAACATATAAAACCGAAAAAGTATATGATAACGAGCATGATTATCGCTTTTGTAGGAGCTATATTTGTTATTACAAAAGGTGACATGAGTTTCTTTTTAACATTGAAAGATAACATGTTTTCACTAGCATTTATATTTGTTGGTGTTGTAGGCTGGGTTATTTATACGATGGGTGGTCAAACATGTAGCGATTGGTCAACATTACGTTATTCTACGTTGACATGTGTATTTGGTACAACTGTCACGGGGATTATAACGGTAATCATTACGGCGCTTGGATATGTATCAATTCCGAGTATGGAAACGATCTCTATTGTGAAGTATGACTTGTTATTTATGATGACATTACCAGGTATCGTAGCACTACTTGCTTGGAACTACGGCGTGAAAATCTTATCATCAATTAATGGTATTTTATTTATTAACTTTGTGCCAATTACTACTTTAGTTATTATGATGATGCAAGGGTATAAAATAACAATATTTGATATTGTAGGAACATTATTTGTTATTGCAGCGCTTATTCGTAATAATGTTTGTCAGAGAAAAGAAGAAAATATAAATAAACAAGTTTTACAAGAAAAGCAATTGCGCCAAGCTGTTTAATAGGCAACTGGAGGATTTTATATGTTAGAAAGTTTATTGTTTTTCTTTGCTGCTGGAGTTGCCTGCGAGCTTGCAGCGATTAATCGAAATGGTCGTAAGAATATAAAACAACAAGCTGAACTGATACAGCTTTTAAAAGAATTGAAGGAAAGAAAAAATTAAAAAGACGACCGGGCATAGACGGTCGTCTTTTTCTATATAAAGGGGAAAGGGGACACAAAGTTATACAAGCGTTGCGGCGTAAATAAAAGTAGTAAGAAGAATTGAGCCGCTAGCTAGTCCTAAAAAATCTAATTTGTTAAAAGTGATGTTATTCATAATACATTCTCCTTATTTGTTTAATGTAGAAGCAACAGCTTTTGCATCGATAAGAGCGGAAAATACCATGCCCATTGTATTTAAGAAATTGTTTGATTTCATTTTGTTCATCATATAGATCCGCTCCTTTTCAAATGGTTGTTGTTTCTTTCTGACTTAATTGTATGAAAAATTATAAGAAGTAACTATCGAATTAGCTTACAAGAAAATTACACTTTTGTAAGAATTGAAATTTAACAATAAATACTTATTTTTATTACCAACTCCTAAAACTTAGTGTTATAATCGTTGTAAGAAAATCATTATACTTCGGATATTCAGAAAGGAACGAAACAAATGTATAAACCAATTACATTTTCGTTGAAATATATATTTAAAATGGCTGGGAAGGTAGAAGTGCAAGGGAGAGAAAAATTACCGGAAGATGGCCCTTACGTTGTTGCGTGTACACATACAAGTTTTATGGATGTTTTAATGTTAGCGACAGGAATGTATCCAACCCAAATTCATTACATGGCAAAAAAAGAATTGTTTGAAGGGAAATTTAAAAATTGGTTTTTTAAAAATGTAAATGCATTCCCTGTAGACCGTGCGAATCCAGGGCCAAGCACATTGAAAATTCCATCGCGTTTATTAAAAGAAGGAAAAGTAGTAGGTATTTTCCCGAGTGGAACGAGATCATCAGAAGATGTTTCATTAAAAGCTGGGGCTGTTACGATTGCAATGCGTTCTAACGTTCCATTAATACCAGCAGCTTATGTTGGTCCATCAAGTGTAAAAGAATTGATAAAAGGAAAAAAGGCACGATTGATTTTTGGAGACCCAATTCAAATTGATGCTGAAGAACAAATAGATCGAAAAACGGCTATGAAAATGATGACAGATCAATTAAATGAAAAGTTTGAAGAACTAAAGGAAGCTCTTCAATCAAATCAAAAGTAAGAAAAGACGACCGGGCATAGACGGTCGTCTTTTCTATTACTATTTATAATAAAGGGGAAAGGGGACGCAAAGTTATACAAGCGTAGCAGCGTAAATGAAAGCAGTAAGAAGAACCGAGCGGCTAGCAAGTCCTAAAAAATCTAATTTGTTAAAAGTGATGTTGTTCATAATATATTCTCCTTACTTGTTTAATGTAGAAGCAACAGCTTTTGCATCGATAAGAGCAGATAATACCATGCCCAGCGTATTTAAGAAATTGTTTGATTTCATTTTGTTCATCATATTAGATCCGCTCCTTTTCGAATGGTTGTTGCCCTGTTTCTAACTTAATTGTATGAAATATAGCGGAGAGTCACTATCGAATTAGCTTACAGGAAAATTACACTTTTGTAAGAGAAACGAGTGAAGGTGTAATGATAAGAAGATTTGACATATGTTCATGAGATTCATTAAGTTAAAGGTAGAGGTGAGTGTATGGCTAATATTAAAGATATTGCAAAGATGGCTGGGGTTTCAGTTACGACTGTTTCGAGGGTATTAAATGATCATCCGTATGTAAGTGAAGAAAAAAGGAAAATTGTTTTAGAAATAGTTGAGAAATTGAATTACTCACAAAATGCAAATGCTGTTCATTTATCAAAAGGGAAGACGAATATTGTTGGTGTGATTTTACCTTATATTAATCATCCGTGTTTTGATGCGATGGTGGGTGGAATGATGGAAATTGCGTTAGCTCACAATTATAGAGTGCTTCTTTGTCAAACGAATTACAATAAAAAAGAAGAAATGAAAAGTTTACATATGTTGAAAACAAAGCAACTAGATGGTCTAATCATTTGTTCTCGTGCGAATGATTGGGAAACGATAGAGCCGTATGCTTCCTATGGGGCAATTGTTGCTTGTGAAGATAATGATATTTCGAATATCTCAAGTGTATATACGAATCATTCGGCCGCTTTTCAATTAGGAATGGATTATTTAATCGAAAAAGGTTATAAAAAAATTGGTTATTGCACGGGAAGGAAATTAGGACCGAGTAGTCAAAAGCGTTTTGATGTTTATAAACAGCAATTGCAATCTATAGATGAAGAAGTGGATGAAGAATGGATTTTCACAGAATGTTTTACATTAGAAGATGGCGTGAGAGTGGCTCATAAATTAAAGGGGATGCAGCATCTTCCTGAAGCATTAATAGTAGCAGGAGATGAAGTAGCGATTGGGGTGATGACAGAAGCTGAAAAATTAGGTATTCAAGTTCCTAAAGATTTAGCGATTATTGGCTTTGATAATCAACCTATTTCGCAAGTGTTGCAACTTACAACCATTGATCAAAATTTAAAGGAGATAGGTAAAAAGGCCTTTGAAATGTTTTACAGGCAAATAAGTGATGAAAGTTCTAAACAAGAAAAGGTGGAAATTCCATACGAACTTGTGGAACGCTCTACAGTTTAATCTTAATCCGTTATGTGTATAATCGCATAACGGATTATTTTTTTGAAATATCTTTGACAGGAAACGCGTTTCATACTTTATAACGGAGTTAAACCGGTCTGTAATAATCCATGGATTCTTTTCAAAAATAGTATTTGGAGGGATATGCATGAATGAACTTTTATTGAGTATGAAAAAGTATATAGAGGATGATGAAAAGATTTTGGCTTTTGTAGTAGGGATATTTGAGAAGGATGATTTTACGCTATCGTATCAACATGGGATTTTTGCTGCTACTACTAGACGTCTCCTCTTTTACGGGAAATTTCTATACTATCCTGCAACATTTAAAGATTATTCATATTTGCATATAGATAGCATAGATTTTCATCCGTATTTTGAATTTACTTGTAATCATGAAACCATTCGCGCTAAGTATATTCAGAAAGGGAATGTGGAGCAATTTGTCCGTACAGTTAGAGCGAATATGAATAATTAATCACCCCTCTGTTTAAACATAATATTTCAATTTTTAAGAGGGAAAATGCGGAATAAAAACAACTTCTAAACCTCTAGGAGATAGTGATACAATGTCAAATGGGGGGAGGTATGAACTATGGTTAATCAACGTATAAAGGAAATAACACTAATTACAATTGGTTCATTATTATTCGCAATTGGTATTAATTACTTTGCAATTCCAAACCGTTTATCAGAGGGTGGAATTATTGGTGTAACGGTTGTTACGTACTATTTATTTGATTGGTCGCCGGGGATTGTGAATTTTGCTATAAATGCAATTTTACTAGCTGTTGGTTATAAATTTTTTGATAAGAAAACGATGGTTTATACAATTTTAGGGATTGTAGAAACATCCTTGTTTTTATATGTTACGGAACATATTGAGTATCATGTAAATAGTGATACGTTATTAGCGGCTCTATTCGCTGGCTTATTTGTCGGTGTCGGATTAGGCTGTATGTTCAAAGCTGGAGGTACATCAGGAGGATCGGCAATTTTAGCGCAGTTAGCCAATCAATATTTAGGGTGGAGCGTTGGTAAAGGCGTACTTATTATTGATATTGTGGTAATTGCTGGTTCTGTATTTATAATAGGGCAAGAAAAAGCAATGTACACACTTGTTGCAGTATTCATCGGAGCGAAAGTGATTGATTTCATTGTAGAAGGAATGGATACAAAAATAGCTGTTACAATCATTTCAAATCAACCGGATTTAATACGTGAAACTATTACGAAAAACATGACGCGTGGTGTCACTGTATTAGAAGGACGCGGCGGATATACTGGTAAAAATAAAGAAGTGTTATATATTGTTATTAATAAACAAGAGCTTGTTAAGTTAAAGCAAGTTATTAGCCGAGTAGATGAAGATGCTTTCGTTGTTATTCACGATGTACGTGATGTACTTGGTGGTGGCTTTAAAGCGAGCTAAAAGGTGAACGAGTAAATTCGTTCGCCTTTTTTAATTCTTACAAAAATGTAAGTGTAATGTAAGGAGATTCAATAGTAGATTTTATTCCTTCTTTTTAAAATGGATGTATATATATCCTACAGAGGAGGGATGTTTATTATGAAGAAAAAAATGATCACTACTATAATAGCGATGATAGTGATAGTAGTAATGTTACTGCCTACGAAACTTGGACCAGTTATCGATAAATATAATCCACTTTATAAGACGAAAGAATATTATACGGTTGTGAATACAATTGGTCAGCATATTGGTGATGAGTGGTATGAATATGAGTTTATTGCATTTGACGAACGTGGAAGAGAGCAAAAAATAAAGAAGACTGTTAAGTATATGTTAAAGAAAGATGAAGCATTAAAGGTGTACGCAAAAGGACGCTACGGCGAGGCGATTGAAGAAATTGAAGCTGTAAATATTCCTATTAATGCAAAGAGTAAACTTTTAACGATGAGATAGCGAATTATACCCCCGCCTATTTTTTGTCGAAAATAAAAATACTAGGTAGAGGTATTTTGGGGTGCATGAAAGAGCCTTAGTCCATACGGACTAAGGCTCTTTTTATTATATAAAGGGGAAGGGGGTACATTGTAGTAGCATGAGTGAAAGGTATAAGAAGAGTAGGCTACTAGCAATGTAATTTGGTTATGTGAGTGTTCTTCTTATTTGGCTTACTTTCTAACTTTATTGTACGAAATATAGGTAAGGGGAACTATCGAATTACATTACACATAGCTTACAAACATGTAAGTCTTCTGTAATGTAATTCGATGGTTAAAAGCTAGTGAATTTCATATAGTGTAATTAGAAAGTCTCACTGTATTACTTTCTGTTTGTAATGTTAATGAAGAATGAAAAACCAACTACTTTTTAATAGCCCTCATCTGTATTTAGATGAGGCTCTTTTTTGAACCTTACAACATTGTAAGGTTCACGTAAGTTAATTCGATAGTAAATTTGTCATATTTTTTGCATAATAGATACAAATAGATAAAAATAATTAGGGATATAGTAAGAAGGGAGAAAACTGGGATGCATAAAGAAGAAGTAGTGAAGTTTCCAATTAAAGATTACTGTAGCTACTTTACTGTTGCCGTAGTATGTATTGGATTATTTGATATAATAACAAATTTAATTGTTAAATAATATAGATGATAAAACAAGAAGGGAGATCCTTTCTTGTTTTTTTTATGGGGGAATAAAGATGAAATGGATTGATAGTCATATACATGTTGACCAATATAAAGGTGAAGAGAAAAATAGATTACTTAAAGATGTGGAAAATAGTAAAGAGGTAAAGGGGCTTATTGCAGTATCTATGAATTATCAATCATGTAAAGACACTTTATCTTTAGCGAAGCGATATCCTTTTGTACATCCAGCAATAGGTTTTCATCCGGAGCAACTGATTCATAGAGAAGAATGTGAGCGCATATTTAAATTAATTGAAGCTCATGTAGAGGACATTGTTGCGATTGGTGAAGTGGGACTCCCGTATTATTTAAGGAAAGAAGATGAAAATATTGCTATCGATCCATACATAGCGGTGTTAAAAAAGTTTGTTGAACTAGCTAGTAAACATGATTTACCAATTGTATTGCATGCGGTTTATGAAGATGCTGACACTGTATGTGATTTTCTTGAAGAATATAAAGTTTCACGTGCACACTTTCATTGGTTTAAAGGAAGTGAAGAGACAATGAAACGGATGATGAGGAATGGTTATTATATTTCTATCACACCGGATGTTTTACATAAGGAGAAAATTAGGAAAATCGTTTCGTATTATCCGCTTGAATATATGATGGTAGAAACAGATGGCCCATGGGAATTTCGAGAGGATACTATGACGCACCCTAAAATGATTCGAGAAGTACTAAAAGAAATCAGTGTCATAAAAAACGTATCTGTTGATGAGGTTACAGAAACAATATACGAAAATACAATTCAATTTTATTTGAAAGGATAGGAGATGCACTCTTATCCTTTTTATTATGGATATTTTTTTTAATATTTTCTGTAATTTATCATGTGTTTAATTTGATGAAGGAAGTAGGGGGAGAAAATGGGGGAAGCATATAAAAAGATAGCTATTACGATTATGACCGGAGCGCTTTCGCTTGCGATGTTTGGGTGCGAATCAGAAAAAAAGGCGACAAATACAAACGTAGCACAAGAAAGTAAGGAAGAACAAATAGATCCATTAGTTGAAAAACAGATGAAAGAAAATGAGAAAAATGGGAATGCAGTTGGAAATAGTTCTAACAAAGGAAAAATGGCAGAGAGTAATGGATGGATTTACTATGCGGTAAATGGTGATAAAAACACCAAGCATCTCGCTTGGTGTTTTTTTATGACTCTAATTTTTTCGCACGTCTTAATAATAAAAGAAAGACAATTACAATGAACCCAATTATAAGGAAGAACCCATATTGTTTTATATAATCAATCATGTCATTCGCACTTGTTGGTTTTTCAACGTGAATGCCGTCTTTATTAGTAGTAATATGAATATCTTTCATTTTTACTTCATTCGTTTCTTTTTGTAAATCAATCCACGCTACGTTTGGAATACTTTCTAGTTCCTTTAATACTTCTTTTAATGGTTGAACACCTAAGTAAGGATGATAAAAAGCGCCGATAATTCCATCAGATAGTTTAGTGATAGATAAAGCACGTTCTTTCATTTTGGCAATATCTTGTGGCGTGCCTTCTTCGATAAATCCAACCGTTTCAGGCATTAATTTCATCCCATGTAAAAACGATGGTGTACTCGTATAAGCTGGTGAATGCATAGATTTCCAAGTTGTATCGTTTAGTTGTAGTTGTCCTACATAAGTAGAGAAATATTGAGAAAGTATCTCGTATCCTTTTTGAGACATTGTATAGTGCGGAGCTTCAAAGGCAACTGGATACAATTTAGCTTCTACAAGCTCTGTAATCCCTTTTTCAATATGCTCTTTAATATACTTTTCTTCAAAGGTTTTTCCGTTTTCCACGTATTTATTATAGTCCTCTGTAGATTGGAAATCGTCTTTTGTTTTTGGTTTTTCATGGTTCGGTTGACGAATTGGTTGATCAGTTTTTACATCCCAAAATTCAAAACCTTCGCCAGTTTCACTATCATAAAATTGATGAGTGTAACCATGCATGACGATAGAGCCACCGTTATCTTGCATAAAGCGTAAAACATCAATTAATTCAGAGTTATCCTTTAAATGTACTGTTTTTCCTGTGTTTGGATCTTTGTAGACAGGGATAACGGTAATCATATAAGGAAGCTTTTTCTTTTTTAGTAATTCAGCAATTTCTTTTAATTGCTTTACATTTACAGCTGGGTGAACGTCTTCAAGGCGTAAATAAGCTGAAGTTTTATTTGTCATAGGCTTTTGTTCGAAGTAAGAAAATAGCATTTCACCGACGTAATGAGACATCCAATCAAAAAGGTTTGGAGTCGCGACATAATATGATGTTCCTTGGTGAACGATTAACGGATGGGTTCCATCGGCACTCAAGGCGTAAGCAAGAGTTGTTCCTTTTGCTTCAATTTTCTTCATTAAGCGTTCTTCTTGTAATTCATTTTTTAATTTGTGTGTCGGATATTCTATAGTATGAGTTCGTATATCAGTTTCATCCGAGGTAATGAAAGAAAAACGATTAGATAATTGTTCAACATTTTGCCCTAAAACTAATACTGGACCTGAGAAGTTTTCTAGAAATTGTTTTGCTGCAATAGAAAAACCTTCTTTTTTTTCTCCGATATAAACAATATTTGTATAAGAAGATGAGTTAGTAGTTTCATTCATTTCTTTTAAACTTTTTACTGTTATATCATTTGTAAAGTGTCCTAACTGAGTATTAAGGATTTGTACATTGTTTGTAATTTTGTTGTCTTCTGTACTATACAAAATAAGTACTTTTGGCTTGTATGATGTTTGCGCAGATGTGTGTATAGGAATGAGTAGTAAAATGCTAAAAAAGAGTAGTAGGACTTTTTTCATTTATATATGCTCCTAGTCTATATGGAATTCAATTTACAATTATATACAAGAAAAAAGTTATAGTCCATGTAAGTTACATTTTTTCATGTATTTACCAATTGCTTTTTCACAAAATCGGTCTAAAGCATGATGATAATATGTATAGTAATTTGCTATGATGGAAGAGTAAGAGAACGATAGAATGTAGGTAATTGTAAAGGGAAGGCTGAAAGGGGACAAATTTCAGCGGAGAAAGAGGTAGAGGTAGTGAAGAAATTCTTTGTAGGATTTTTAGTTGTTCTTGGAGTGTATTTATATTTCCAAGAGAAGTCTGAAGGAATGGATAAGCTAATGAATGAGACAAGCTATGTTGATTCAGAGGAAGCAAAACAGATGAAACAAATTATTATAGAGGAAGCAAAGAAAGTAAACCTTCCAGAATGGATACCTCTTACAATTGCCGAACATGAAAGTAGGTTAAATCCAAGAAGTGTTGGAGATAACGGAACTTCATTCGGATTGTTTCAATTGCACCGCGGTGGTGGGCTTGCACCAGGTAATTTAACTGATGAAGAGTTGAAAGATCCGCGTACAAATGCGCAAATAGCAATGCCGCATTTAATGAAGGGATATCAGCGCGGGGTGCAAAAAGGTTTGACTGATTTTGCATTACTGAAATATGTAGCGAATACATCAGGTTGGCCAGGAAATTTAGGGCCAGAGTGGACGGATAACAACATGAAGTATAACGTTGGATTAGAGGACGTATACTATCGAAATAAAGGTGTAATAAAGTAAATCTTTAATCAGTGAGAAGTTTTACTACCCTAAAATAGTGGGAAAACAGAGTAGGCTTTCGATACCTACTCTGTTTTCTTATGGAGAATTTCATCTTCTCGTCTCGTGAAATACTGCGCTAGTTGTATTTTTACATCCTCTAGTTTTGTAGAAACTTGGGGTATTTTATATCCTACATACAACGGTGAAACGACAAACCTAGGAACAACTTTACAAATGATTTTTCCGTTTAGGTTATAGAAAAATAGGTTATAACTACTACACCCTTTATGGAAATCTGTCAGTATGTAACGTACAGTTTGCTGAATATAGTTTGTCATTTCATCGAGAAATGCAATATCTTCAATGATTATGTTAAATTCAGTAAAACCGATAATGGGGCGCTCTGAAATGTTGAGCTCAATGTGTCCGTTTTTTTGAACAATTACCCCTTGGAAATTTTCTTCTTCAATATTGTCGAGATAGTCTACATGCTTCATTCCGATAATTTGCATGTGTGCATGGTGCAAACTTCCACCTGAAAATGGACCGTGATTTTTGTATAAAATCACAGATGTAAATTCTTCACTTTTCTGCAAGTGTAACCAATGTTGAATAGAGAAATGAATTAATTTTCTCATATGCTCTTCTGTATATGTTCCGATATGATCCTCACAATTATCAGTTTCAATTAACACTGTTTGAAATGTATCTTTTAATGTAGGGAATTTGTTTTTCAACCAAATAATAGAGCCCTCAGTTGCTAAAATATCCGTTAAATTCTCTCTGTCACAAAAAGGACATGCAGCGCTTCTGTTCCGAATGCTTTCCGGCTTTTGTTTACCGATATCGTTTAAAAAATATAGTTGTTGAGTATCCATTTGTATATATGCCCCTTTAAAATATGTGTAAAAATCCCGCTTAATACATTCGGGAAAAGGAGGGGGAAATCCTTTAAAGGGAATAGGGAAAAATAAAAGACAAGATATCCTCATTATAATAGGGTACCTTGTCTTTTATTTTTTCTTTAATAATGTGTATGGATAATATAGAGTATTTTCGTTTTGTTTCTTTGTTCTATTTTTTATTGTGTATAAGGCAATTGCTGTACTTGCGATTACAATAATGGCTTTCTTCATATTCATATACCCCTTTTTATTGTTGGTTTAATTCTTGACTAACTGCTTTTGCGTCGACTAAAGCGTGTAAAATCATTTTTACCATGTTCATCATATTCCTTCACTCCTTTTTATAGTTTGTTTAGTTCTTTTACAACTGCTTGTCCGTTCACTAATACCTCGAAGATTGCTTTTACGATTTCTTTCATCACGATTGTTTCCTCCTTGTTTTTGTCTCTCTTGTTTCTATCTTTATTGTATAGGGAGGTATCTTTTCGTACTATCGCTTTCCATTACGTGAACATAACAGTTTTGTAAGATTTGATGTCACTTATTGAAATGTTTAGTCTATCTTCATTATTTTCAGAAAAATGACTATTCAAACATGGAATGGGAAAGTATAATAAAGAAGTAAGTATTAAATTCCGTACGAAAGGGGTGAATGAGATGAAACGTTCTTTAGCTGCGCGTGCCAAATTTTTAGATTATATCTATTTTTGTCGTGCGATTTTTCATGATGTAGTTGTTAACGGGATACGTATGCCCTTTTTTAACAATTGCATAGTAGCTATTGAACGATAGAAATCTCTTCACCCATTTTTGATAAACGTGTGAAAAGGGAGCTATTTGGCTTCCTTTTTCTATGCCAAAAACCATGGGGAATGTTTCTTTTCCATGGTTTTTTATATTGAAAGGAGTACGGAAAATGACAATTTGTAGTGTAAATAATGTAACGAAATCTTTTGGTGGAAACATCATATTTGAAAATATATCGCTTGAAATAAAGAATGGTGAACGTATTGGTTTAGTTGGTCGTAACGGTAGCGGGAAGACAACTATCTTGCAGCTTCTAACAGGAATGGAGAGTTTGGACGAAGGAGCCATTCATATGAAGAAAGGTACACGTATTGGTCATGTGGCGCAAATTCCAAAATTTGATGAGGATATGACTGTATATGATGTATTGAGCTCCGCTTTTAAAGAAGAAAAGGAATTAGAAAGAGAAATGCATGCTTTAGAAAAGCATATGGCGGAAGAACGGGAACCGTCTGCTCTGCAAAAATTGATGGAGAGGTATGGGTTAATTCAAGAAAAGTTTGCGTTTCTCGGTGGTTATGAGATAGAAGCGAATATCATGAAGGTAGCAAATGGTCTACAGGTGACGGAACTATTTCCCCGATCATTTATGGAGTTAAGTGGTGGAGAACAAACAAAAGTAAGTCTTGCGTACATGCTATTGCAGAAACCGGATTTACTTTTGCTAGATGAACCAACCAATCATCTAGATTTATTTGCCGTAGAATGGCTAGAGCAATTTCTAAAAGAATATACAGGAACAGTTATGGTCATTTCACATGATCGCTATTTCCTTGATGAAGTTGTAACGAAAATTTTTGATTTAGAAGATGGAGAAATTCACGTATATTATACGAACTATTCCCAGTTTGTTGAGGAAAAGGAAGAACGGTTGCTTCAAGAATTTCAAGCGTATCAAGAACAGCAAAAGAAAATAAAGAAAATGAAAGAAGCAATTAAGCGTCTGCGTGAATGGGCAAATCAAGCGAATCCACCGAATGAAGGATTGCACAAGAGAGCGAGAAATATGGAACGTGCATTAGAGCGTATAGAGAAACTAAAGAGACCCATTTTGGATAGAAAACAGATGGGACTTCAGTTTGAAGGGCAAGAGAGAAGCGGAAAAGATGTTGTTGTAATGAAAGAAGTGAGTAAAGGATTTGCTGACAAATCTTTATTCGAGAAGGCAAATTTGCATATTCGTTTTCAGGAGCGCGCAGCTATCGTTGGACGTAATGGTACAGGAAAGACTACGTTATTAAAATTACTATTAGAAGAAATGAAGCAAGATGCTGGAGAAATTCGGATTGGTAGTAGTGTGAAAATCGGTTATTTATCGCAACATGCGTATGGGAATATGAAGAACAATGTATTGGAAGCTTTCAGAGATTGCGTAGCTGTAACAGAGGGAGAAGCAAGACATATATTAGCTCGCTTTTTATTTTATGGTCCAGCTGTTTTTAAGAAAGTAACGCAACTTAGCGGCGGAGAAAAAATGAGGTTAAGGCTCGCGCAACTCATGTATCAAGATGTCAACTTTCTTATTTTAGATGAACCGACGAATCATCTTGATATTGAATCAAGGGAAGTTTTAGAGGAAGCCCTTGAACAATATAACGGGACAATTTTAGCTGTTTCACATGATCGTTATTTCTTAAATAAATTGTTTGAAAAGACATATTGGATTGATGAGCACAAATTATTTGAGTTTGTGGGGAACTATGCATGGGCTCGTCAAAAGTGGGAAGAAAGAATTGAGAAACAAGTGGCAAAACAGAAGCAGCAACAGCAAGGGAATAAAGTGTTAAAAGTAATACCTATAAAAAAGAAGGAGTCTAGGAATTTAGAGGAAGTTGAAAACGAGTTAATGCATGTAGAAGAAGATATATATGCAATAGAATGTGAAATGGAACATCTAGCTGATGTTGAAAAACTTGAAAAATTATATGAGGAAAAAATGAAGAAAGAGTTGTTACGAGTAGATTTATATAATGAATTAGAGAATATTGTGGAGTAAAGAAAATAGAATGAAGGAGCAAATTGCTTTCTCATATTTTGAGGGAGGGATTGCTCTTTTTTTGTGTAAGAATAGATATAAATTGGTATAATTTTCTTATTGTTACATAAAAAAGAGATGAACTTTAGGTTATTAAAGTGTGAGGAGAATTTTATGTTAGGATACGCGCGGATTGCTACAATCGTCATGATTTGTTTCGTTTATGCAAACCATGTTTCACGTGAAACAGCATATTTACAAGTTTTTGTCGGTATTGCACTTTTTATTTATATTGTGAATCATATTTTACTTGTAAAAGTAAAAGGGAGTAGAAAACTCGTATTTTATACTTTGCTAGCAAATGGTATTGTTACAGCGTTATTAGGATTTTTATTTCCCGAGACATGTTTATATTTGATTATATTTGGGATTGATGCGGTAGGGTTATTTATTCATGATTGGCGTAAAAGCATGACGTATTTTTTTATTATCTTTTTCTTTCTTTGTTGGTTTGTGAATATCTTACATACGTATCAACATGTAGGGAGTTTAGAACTTGAGAGTAATGCGATTAATTTTATGTTCATCGTTTTTAGTGCTTTAGCTGGAAGTTTAATAAAAAAACTTACAGTAGCTCGGCAAATGGTAGATGAGCAATATGAGGAATTAGCATTATCTCATACAGCTTTAAAAGAAGCGCATGAACAATTACGGCTATATGCTAAAGAGGTGGAAGAATTGACTGCTGTTCGGGAGCGGAATGATATTGCCCGAGAAATTCATGATACAGTTGGTCACAATATGACTGCCTTACTTGTTCAATTACAATTGGCAGAGGCTTTGTGGAAACAAAAATCGGACGCTACGGAAGAGGTTTTACATACATGTCACGGGCTAGCTAGAAAATCACTTCAAGAGGTGAGAGCTTCTGTGCATGCCGTAAAAGAAGAAAGTAAACTAGGGAACATAATAGAGGATATGCGTGAAATGTTACATGGATATTCTAAAGCGACGAAAGTACAAGTATCTTTTCAATTACAAGGGGATCCGGTTGTGATTCCGTTGTCACTACAACCTACATTGCTTCGGATTATGCAAGAGTCTTTAACGAATGCAAAACGTCATGGGAAAGCGAGTTTATGTGAAGTGAGTCTAACCTGTTCAATGAAACAAGTTAAACTATGTATTCTGGATAATGGTTTTGGGGTTAATGAAGTAAGTCCAGGCTTTGGTTTACTTAATATGAAAGAACGTGTAGAGGAACATGGTGGAACTATTCAATTTGAGAGTGAGATAGAAAAAGGTTTCCGGTTACAGATTGAATTTCCGCTTCAGGAGAAAACGTGGATAATAGGGGGAACGGTATGATTCGCATTATGATTGTTGATGATCAATCACTCATTCGTGATGGTTTAGCGATGTTGTTAAATTTACGTTCGGAACTTGAAGTAGTGGGAACAGCTACTGATGGAGACGAAGTGATACAGAAAGTGAAAGAGTTACATCCTGAAATTATTTTGATGGATATTCGGATGCCTCGTATGAATGGTGTTGAAGGAACACGTCTAGTTAGAGAACAGTTCCCTCATATAAAGGTTCTTATGTTGACGACTTTTAGTGATAGTGAGCTTATTTTTGAAGCATTAGAGCAAGGAGCAAGTGGGTATTTATTGAAGGACATGGAGACAGATGCAATCGTTCAAGCTATTTTAACGGTACATGGCGGAGGAGCTGTGCTTCCTCAAGATGTAACAGCGCAAATTGTAAAGGAATTAAAAAAGACAAAAACAGTAGTAGAGTACACCACGCCAGAACAATTAGAACTATTAACTGAGCGAGAAGTAGATGTTTTAAGAGAAATTGGACTTGGGTTAAATAATAAAGAGATTGCGGAAAAGCTATTTATTACAGAGGGAACTGTTAAGAATCATGTTTCCAATTTAATTAGCAAGTTAGAACTGAGAGATCGAACGCAAGCAGCGATATACGCAGTAAGATATGGCGTCACGATGTACACATGACTTTTGGCATATATAAGTGTGAAAAAGCAGCAGAATTTGCTGCTTTTTTATTTTGTATTTCTATCTTAAGGGTGATGGAGAGAAGAAGAAATTTTTCTACAATGAAAGTGTAGATGAATGCAAAGGGGCTGAATCAATATGTTAGTCATAGATCATATTACGAAATCATTTGGTAAGAAGGAAATCATAAAGAATGTTTCTTTTGAAGTGAAAAAAGGTGAAACATTTGGATTGCTTGGCCCAAATGGGGCAGGAAAATCAACGACGATATCAATGATTTGCGGATTAATTCCATACGATAGTGGTGATATAAAAGTTGGTGGGAAATCTGTAAAAGAGTATCCATTAGAAGCGAAAAAGAAAATTGGTATTGTTCCGCAAGACATTGCGCTGTATCCGACACTTTCAGCAAAGGAAAATTTGGTTTTTTGGGGAAAGATGTACGGTTTAAATGGAAAAGTTGCAAAAGAGCGAGCGGAGGAAGTGTTAGGTTACGTCGGTTTACAGGATCGGGGAAAAGATAAAATTGAAACATTTTCAGGTGGAATGAAAAGGCGTATTAATATTGGTGCAGCACTTATGCACGAACCGGAGTTATTAATTATGGATGAACCGACAGTCGGGATTGATCCACAATCGAGAAATCATATTTTAGAGACTGTTAAAAAATTAAATGAAAAAGGTATGACAGTCATTTATACGAGTCATTACATGGAAGAAGTTGAGTATTTATGTGAGCGGATTGCAATCGTTGATCACGGAAAGGTAATTGCATTAGGAACGAAAAGAGAGCTATGTAATCGCCTGACAGATGGATTTATGGTGAAATTGCAATTAAACCGCTATAGTACGGAACTGCTGCACAAGCTAAAAGCACTACCCATTGTTGAAAGGATTATTTTTGACGAAGATAATAGCACGATTGATATTGGACTAAATGGTGGGGAGGCTATTGGGACAGTTGTGTCAGCAGTTGTTGAGAACAAAGCTCAAATTTTAAAACTGGAAGTACAAGAACCGAATTTAGAGGCACTCTTTTTACAATTAACAGGACGTTCACTGCGTGATTAAGGAGGTTAGTGCGAGATGAAAAGTTTCATTATTGCATGGAAAGATTTAAAAATCCGTTTAATTGATCGCCGCGGATTTATGATGATGTTAATTATGCCGCTTTTATTAACAGCGATTTTAGGTTCAGCGTTAAGTAATGTATTTGATAGTGGTGGACTACCGAAAACAATAATTGGCTATTATCAAGGGGGAACGGATGAGTTTGCAGATGTCTTTCAAAAAGATGTATTGCAATCTAAAGAAATAAAAGATGATGTGAAAGTAAAGGTAGTTAATTCTCAGGAAGAGCTTGAAGATATGTTAAAGGAAAAGAAAATCGATGTAGGAATTGTCATCCCAAATAAATGGAGCGAACAAATACAAGATGGAAAATTAAAAGAACCAAAGGTGCTTATAGACCCATCAAAAGATATACAAGCGAAAATTGCCGAATCAATGATCCGCTCTTTTTCAGAACGTGTTCAAACAGTCGCAGTATCTACTAAAAGTGTTGTAACAGAATTAGCGAAATCTCAGCAGGGTGATGTAGCACAAGTTGCAAAGGAAGTAAGTGGAAGTCTACAGACGATAGCAACTGCAAGTGTGGATAACATCCAAAAAGGAACGATAGGTAAAAAAACAGTTGCAGCGATGCAATATTATGCAGCAGCAATGTTAGTCATGTTTTTACTATATAACATAACAGTAGGTGCAAAGTCAGTTGTAACAGAGCAACGAACTGAAACGTTGGCGCGTTTGTTCAGTACACCGACGAGCTCATTTTCAATTTTATTCGGGAAGTTTTTAGGTACATTACTATTTGCCTGTATACAATTTGGAATATTTATAGTTGCTACACACTTTATGTTTCATGTGGAATGGGGCGAAGACGTGTCTCAAATAGTAGTGTTGGGAATTTCTTATGCAATTTGTGTTTCTGGTTTATCTATGTTAATTGCAGCCTTTATTCGTGAGGAAAAAACGGCAGATTTAATGGGGGGAATCGGTATTCAAATACTAGCTATATTAGGGGGATCAATGTTACCGATTTACGTATTTCCCGATACACTTCAAACAGTTGCGAATATTGCTCCGAATAAATGGGCACTTACGAGCTTCTTAAATATTATGTCGGGAACATCTTGGGATGTGCTATTCCCTGTCATTTTAAGTTTATGTAGTGCAGGAATTATCTCCGTTATGATTGGAACGTTACGTTTACGCACGAGATAGGAGGGGAAATGATGAAGAAGGTTTGGGCACTTTGTTGGCTAGAATTAAAACAAATTTTAATAAAGCCACAAAGTTATATACTTATGTTTGGAATGCCTATTATTTTCACACTTATTTTCGGTGGACTTTTAGGTGGAAGCGGGAATGAGAAAGTAAATATTAGTTTAGTAGATAAAGATGGTTCTGTATTATCTGGTAAGTATTATGAGGAAATAAAGAAAAGTGATTTAATTTCTATAGAAAAGGTAACGTATAGGGAAGGGACACAGAGGATCGAAGACAAGAAATCATCTGGTATAATCATCATTCCGAAAGATTTTCAAAAGAGTATGCTAGATGGAAAAGTAGAAAATATTCAATTTCAAGCCAGTGCTGATTTTACGGGTGGAACTTCTGTAGAGCAAGTATTGGCAAGTGTGTTAAAAAAGATGGAGATAGAAGTTAGTGCAGCAAGAGAGTTTGAAAAGAAAAGTAACACTTCGTGGGAAACGATGTATAAAGAAATCTATACAAAAGTAGAACCTGTTTCGATTCAAAAAGAATCAATTTTACATGATGATCAAAAGTTAAATAACGTTACAGGACGAGCGGCAGGTTTTTCGATTCTATTCGTTATGATTGTCATGTTAAGTGCCACGGGAACTATCTTGAAAGCTAGGCAACTTGGTGTTTGGTCTCGTTTATTAGGAGCGCCAGTTTCAAAAGTTCAAATACTGGCAGGATATATCCTTTCCTTCTTTTTAATAGGGTGGATTCAATTTGGTGTTCTAATGATATTAACGCATTCATTATTTGATGTGCAGTGGGGGAATGTATTAGGGGTTATTACACTTGTCTCGGTATTATTATTAGCTGTCATTGGTTTAGCCTTATTATTAGCAAGTATCGTAAAAACAACAGAACAACAGTCTGCATTAGGTAATATCGTTGTGATTTCAACATGTATGATTGGTGGTCTTTATTGGCCGATTGAAATTGAACCGGCATGGATGCAAACGGCAGCAAACTTTGTTCCGCAAACTTGGGCGATGCGTGGCTTTACAGAGTTAATTGTAAGGGGAGGTACATTAGCAGATATAGGAGGATATATTGGTATACTCATTTTATTTGCGGGAGTATTTTTCGTAATTGGTTTAACAAGAATACGTTATGACTGAAAAAAGAAAGCAGAGTTCACAGCTTTACGCGCTGAACTCTGCTTTCTTTTTGTGTGGCATCTTCTCTCGTTGAAATTATAATAGCGATCCCGAGCATAATAAAAAAAGCTAAAAAGAGGACGAACTTTGGGAAGAAAGGGAATAGTAATAACGCCCCGACGATCATGAGTGTCAATAATATATAGTGCAGGACATATTGGAATAGATTGTCCATATTTTCGCCCCCTTCTTGGTAGTTAATTGTTATTATTCTATGCTGGGCTATTAGGTAATAGAAGGTGTTTTTTATTTTTTTGAGGGAAAACAATTAGCAAGGATTGACATAAATAGTGAAAAGGAATAATCTTGAAATTAATTCATACTATTTACATAGGTAAAATAAAGATAGTTACAGAAGGGCGTTATGTTACCACTTAATTAAAAAACAGGAAAGTAAGGGTGAGAATTATGCGAAAGGTCTTTAAAGGGTTATTTGCTATGTTTCTTAGTACATCGGTTTTATTAGCAGGATGTGCTCAAGAAGAGACAAGTACAAATGAAGCAACAGAGATGCCGAAAGTAAAAGATGAGTTTATTAAAGCGAGTGACAAAGCAAAAAGTCCAGCAAAGGCAAAAGAAAGAAAAGATACTTTTGTAATTGGAATGCCGAGCCCTGGCGGGATATTCCTTCCGCATTTTATGGAGAATGGGTGGGATGGTAATATAACGCAAGCGATCTTTGCGCCTCTTGTTGGGCTGGATAAGGAAGGAAAACCAATCCCAATTCTAGCGAAAAAATGGGATATTTCTCAGGATCAGCTTACATATACGTTCCATTTGAAAGATGATTTAAAGTTTAGCGATGGTTCGCCGTTAACAGCGGATGATGTAGCATTTACATTAACGTTACTACATGATCAGGCATATAGCGGAGCAACTGACATAAGTCAAACAGCAATAAAGGGTGGGCAAGCATATAAGGAAGGAAAAGCAAGCTCTATTGAGGGGATTCAAGTAATCGATCCGAAAACAATTACGATTACAACTGAAAAGGTAAATGCCCAAACATTATCGTTAATTGGTGGAGAAGTTATATCAAAAGCTTATTACGGTAAAGAATATAAGCAAGGGAATTTAGAGTATTTAAAAGAGTTATATGGAAAACCGATGGGAGCAGGAGCTTATAAACTTGATAAATATATTCCAGGTCAAGAAGTTCGTTTTGTAGCAAATGAAAATTATTTTGAAGGTAAACCGAAGATTGGGCACTTTATTTATAAAATTACAAAAGGTGATACGAATTTGCAACAATTTCAAGCGGGAGAAGTAGATTATGATGGTTTCACGACAAATGCGGAAACGATTGAGCAATTAAAAGAGCTAGGTTTCGCTAATATTAATGTGTATATAGGAAGTTCTTACGGCTATATTAAAATGAATTATAAGAAGCCCTACTTTAAAGATAAACGTATACGCCAAGCGTTTATTTACGGATTAGAGCGCCAAAAAGTAATTGATACGTATTTCCAAGGTTATGCTTCACTCGTCAATGTACCAATTACACCAGTCTCTTGGGCGTATACAGAAGAAGGGATCAATAAATACGAATATAATTTAGAAAAAGCAAAGAAATTACTTGATGAAGCAGGGTGGAAAGCTGGGGCAGATGGTATTCGGGAAAAAGATGGCCAGAAATTGAAGGTAAGTTATTTTGCTTCTTCTGCAAGTAAAATCAACGATGTGATGATCCCCGTTATGAAAGAGGATTATAAAAAGATTGGGGTAGATTTCAATCCTGAATACATGGACTTTAATACGATGATTTCCAAGGTAATTAAGGGAGATTATGATTTAGCGATGGTCTCCACACCGATGATTGATGATCCGAGCGGAACAATTGAGGAGTTTGTTTCGACAAGTAAGCGTAATTATGATGGATATTATAATCCGAAGGTAGATGAATTAGCTAAGCAGGCACTAGAAACATTGGATATTGAAAAACGAAAAGAAATCTATAAAAAATTATATCAAGAGTTAAGTGAGGATCCACCTGTTATCTTCTTAAACAATAGTAAAGTCGTGTCTGCACATAATGCACGAATTCAAGGATTACAAGAAGATAACTATAATGGTATTTTGTTAAGTTTACCTAAATTGAATATTGCTCAATAATTTTTGGAGAATTCTCGAAATATTTATATAGAAATAATTGACAAAATATACTGAAAGATATAAGCTAATAACCATAAAGTCTACCGGAAAGGTCGGAATAAGATTGTTACCCCTCAAAAACATCTTTTTTTACGTTCAAAACCGACTTTTCCGATTGGCTATAAATGTTGCTGTGGGAGGCATACATAAGGCAAGCAGTTCATAAAGTGTAATTATTAAAAAAAGTTAGGGTGGGGACAATGAAGAAAAAGACAAAAAAATGGGCTGGTGTATTTTCAGTATTATTGAGTAGTTCGTTTGTGTTATCTGCTTGCGGGGGACAGGAAGATACGGCTTCTACAGAACCAGTTAAACAGCAAGATTTAAAAAATATAAAAATCGAAAAGATTGCTGCTACAGATAAGACGAAAGTACCCGATAAAGCAAAAAATCGAAAAGACACGTTAGTTGTTGGGATTAGTAAACCGGGTGGTGTCTTTTTACCATACTTCCAGCAAAATGGTTGGGATGGAAATGTAACTTCTGTCATTTTTGCGTCGCTTGTATCGACAGATAAACAAGGAAAGCCAACTCCAGAATTAGCTGAGAAGTGGGATGTTTCTTCTGATCAGTTAACATATACATTCCATTTACGTAAAGATTTAAAATTTAGTGATGGTTCGCCATTAACAGCGGATGATGTAGCGTTCACATTGGCGCTTTTACATGATAAGGCATATGAAGGCGAAATAGACATCTCTCAATATGCTGTTAAAGGTGGTAAAGAATATAAAGAAGGAAAAGCAACTTCTATTGAAGGAATTCAAGTTGTTGATCCACAGACAATTAAAATTACGACTGAAAAAGTTAATTCGCAGACACTAACTGCTTTAGGTGGACCGGTGTTATCAAAAGCGTATTATGGAAAAGACTATAAACAAAATACAAGTTTAGATTATTTAAAAGAGTTATATGGAAAACCGATAGCTGCGGGGCCGTATAAATTTGAAAAGTATATTCCAGGTCAAGAAGTTCGTTTTGTAGCAAACGAAAATTATTATGCAGGTAAGCCGAAAATTCCAAACTTCATTTATAAAATTACTGCTGGTGATACAAAACTCCAATTGTTCCAAACAGGCGAAGTTGACTATACTGGCCTAGGTACTGGTGATGAAATTCTTGAACAGGCGAAAGGTTTACAATTCGCGAACATTCAAATCGAAACAGCCGCATCATTTAACTATATTTATATGAATAATAATAAGCCGTACTTAAAAGATAAAAAGGTTCGCCAAGCACTTATTTACGGGTTAGATCGTAAAAAATATGTTGATACAGCATTGAAAGGATACGGTACGGTAGCTAATGTACCAATTCATCCAACTTCTTGGGCTTATACAGAAGAAGGAGTTAATAAATATGAATACGACAAAGAAAAAGCGAAAAAATTATTAGATGAAGCAGGATGGAAAGTTGGTTCGGATGGAGTTCGTGAAAAAGATGGTCAAAAATTAAAGCTTTCTTATTTCGGCCCAAGTTCGGCTAAAGATAGTGATTTATTAATTCCAATTGCAAAAGAGAATTATAAAGAGATAGGTGTAGAATTTAATCCTGAATTTATGGACTTTAATACTATGCTTTCGAAGGTAAATAAAGGTGATTATGATTTAGCTTCTGTTGCTACACCGATTACAACTGATCCGAGTGAAACTGCAGGTGAATATTTATCTGGTGTTAATAAGGAGAGTCTTGGTTATAAAAATGCAAAAGTTGATGAGTTAATTAAAAAAGGTATTGAGACAGTTGATATTGAGAAACGTAAACCTATTTACAAAGAATTGTATAAAGAATTAAGTGATGACCCACCAGTAATTCTATTAAACTACCGTAGAACAATTACAGGATACAACGGGAATATAAAAGGAATTGACCCTGAAAAATACAATAGTATTAGTTCAAACTTACCAGTATTATCTATTGAAAAATAACGATAAGAATGTATAAGTAGAAGACATTTTTTCATTCGGCAAGTAGTGTGCCGTTTTGAAAAAATGTTCTTCTATTTTAAGCATAAGATTGGAGAGAAAAAGGGTGAAAACATATATCATTCGTAGGGTGTTACAAATGATTCCTACACTGTTGGGTACGTCAGTTATTATCTTTTTTTTGTTCGCGCTTCTTCCAGGTGACTATATTGATTCAAATCCAAAGATTACACCGCAAAGAGCTGAGGAACTTAGAGAGCTATATGGTTTAAATAAACCAATTGTTGAGCGTTACTTTCATTGGTTAGGTAATGCATTGCAGGGTGACTTTGGTTTTTCACTTCAATATCAAGAACCTGTAACATCATTATTAAATAAATTCATATGGAATTCGTTTATTGTTGCGATCATTGCATTGTTCTTTATTTGGCTAATTGCACTTATTATCGGTGTGTTTTCAGCGACAAAGCAACATTCCTTATTCGATAAGTTTGTAACAATTGGTGTCTTTGCAGCGATGTCATTCCCTTCATTCTTTATCGGTTTGTTTTTAATTAAAGTGTTTGCGGTTGACTTTAAGTTATTACCGATAGGCGGGATGATTGATGTTGGTAGTAATTCGACTGGGCTTGCTTACGTAATAGAAGTTTCAAAGCATATGGTTTTACCAGTGTTTATTTTAACCCTGCTTGGAGTAGGGTCACTAACTCGCTATTTTAGAACGAGTATGTTAGAAGTTGTACGGCAAGATTACATTCGAACGGCTAGAGCAAAAGGTTTAAAGGAGAAGACTGTTATTTATAAACATGCATTAAAAAATGCAATTTTACCGGCTATTACATTGCTTGCATTTGAGTTACCGGGATTGTTTTCAGGGGCAATTATTATTGAACAAATTTTCAACTGGCCTGGCATCGGTAATATTCAATTAGAGGCACTTAGTTTCCGTGATTATACAGTATTAATGGCATTTACGATGTTTCTTTCTTGTTTGACAATCGTTTCAAATTTTTTAGCGGATGTTGTATATGCAGTTGTTGATCCACGTATTCGGTTGAAGTAAGGGGGGAAAGAGATGGAAACTGTTACAGCAATTACAGAGAAAAAGGCAAAAAAGAAAAGACGGAATGAATCATCGCCGTGGAGGCAAGCTTTTAAAAGGATAAAGAAAAATAAAATGGCACTTATAGGATTTTATGCATTAGTTTTTATGTTTTTATTTTGTTTTATCGGTCCATTCTTTTCACCGTATGCATCAGGAAAAATACAAGTTACGCTAATTAACAAGCCACCTAGTTTTTCTCATTGGCTTGGTACGGATCAATTAGGACGGGATATTTTAACGAGGCTTATGCAAGCAGGACGAATTTCATTAACAATTGGCTTAGCTTCAATGGTTTTATCAGTAATATTAGGAGCTTTATTAGGAGCTATTGCAGGTTTTTATCGCGGTATCGTTGACAATATTATAATGCGTTTTGCAGATGTTTTAATGTCGATGCCAGGATTACCTTTACTTATTATAATGGGAGCTATTTTATCAGAATGGAAAGTACCATCTGATTACCGTCTTTATGTCATCATGATTATTTTAAGTTTAGTAGGTTGGCCAGGACTTGCACGTCTCGTACGAGGTCAAATTTTATCACTTCGAGAACAATCGTTTATGCAAGCTGCTGATGTGCTCGGGATAAAAGATTACCGGAAAATTGTATATCATTTAATCCCAAATGTTTTGCCGATATTAATTGTTGTATCAACATTAGGTGTTGCTGGTTCTATTTTAGGAGAGTCTGCACTAAGTTACTTAGGACTTGGCGTCGTTCCACCTACACCATCTTGGGGAAATATGATTAGCGCAGCAAACTCATTAATCGATTTCCAAAAACGCCCGTGGTTATGGATACCACCTGGTTTTGCAATTTTTATAACAGTTGTATCAATTAATTTACTTGGCGATGCACTTCGTGATGCATTAGATCCAAAGATGAAGCGGTAGGTGAGGAAGCATGAGTAAAGCAGTGGTAGAGCTAAAGGATTTACAAACACATTTTCAGACGGAAGAAGGTACAGTAAAGGCTGTTAATCATGTTAGCTTTTCAGTTCGAGAAGGTGAAACAGTTTGTGTAGTAGGCGAATCAGGTTGCGGGAAAAGTGTGACGGCTTTATCTATTATGGGACTTATTGCTGAATCTGGCGGTATCGTTGGTGGTGATATTCTTTATGAAGGAAAAAGTCTTTTAGGAATGAAAGAGAAAGAGCTTCGTAGTTTACGAGGTAATGACATTGCGATGATTTTCCAAGAACCGATGACATCGCTAAATCCTGTCTTCACCGTAGGCGAACAAATTGTAGAAACGTTAAGAGAGCATGAACTACTTAGTAAAAACGAAGCATACAAAAAGGCAATTGAATTAATTCGTAAAGTTGGTATAGCTCGCGCTGATGAAATTGTCCATTCTTATCCACATGAACTAAGTGGTGGGATGTTACAACGCATTATGATTGCTGTTGCACTTAGTTGTAATCCCAAGTTATTAATTGCAGATGAACCGACAACAGCTCTGGACGTTACGATTCAAGCGCAAATATTAGACTTACTAAGACAAGTAAAAGAGGAATTTAAAACGTCCATTTTATTAATTACACATGATCTAGGTGTTGTAGCGGAAATGGCCGATTACGTTGTCGTTATGTATGGCGGAAAAGTTATTGAAGAGGCACCGGTACTAGAGATATTTCAAAATCCTAAACATCCATATACACAGGGGTTGCTAAAATCAAAACCAGTAATGGGGAAACGAACAGATAAACTTTATTCTATTCCAGGGCAAGTTCCAAATTTAGTTGGCTTAGATGAGTTTTGCTACTTTAGTGGTCGCTGTGAACATTGCATGGAAATATGCAAAAATGAAGCGCCAAATCTTAATGTGCATGACGAGGATCATAAAGTAGCTTGTTGGTTATATGAGGAGCGTGCTGGGCAATGAGTGAACCATTATTAGAAGTGAAGAACTTAAAAACGTATTTTCCGATTAAGGGAGGCGTATTTAGTAGAACGATTGGACATGTGAAAGCGGTAGATGGGGTAAGCTTTACAATTGATAAAGGAGAAGTGTTTGGCCTAGTAGGAGAGTCTGGAAGTGGGAAGACGACGATAGGGAAAACAATTCTCCGTCTCGTTCAAAAAACAGAAGGTGAAGTGAAGTTTAAAGGTCAAGATGTTCATGCTTTATCAAAAGAGGAGCTGAGAAAGCATCGTCCTAATATGCAGCTCGTGTTCCAAGATCCATTTAGCTCATTAAATCCTAGAATGAGAATTGGAGAAGCGCTCGGTGAGCCAATGTTGGCTCATGGGCTAGCGACGAAAGAAAATGTCCGTGAAAAGGTGATAGAAGTATTGGAGTTATGTGGTTTAGCGCCGTATCATATTGACCGGTACCCTCATGAGTTTTCCGGTGGGCAACGTCAACGTATCGTTATCGCAAGGGCGATGGTATTAGATCCAGAATTTATTGTAGCTGATGAGCCTGTTGCGGCATTAGATGTATCTATTCAAGCGCAAATTATTAATTTGTTTAGTGAATTACAGGAGAAAAAGGGATTATCATATTTATTTATTTCACATGATTTAAGTGTTGTGGAGCACTTATGTACGAAAATTGGAATTATGTATTTAGGAACTATTGTGGAAACAGCACCACGTGATGAGTTATTTGCGAATCCGCTTCATCCATATACAAAAGCATTGTTATCGGCAGTGCCAATACCGGATCCAACAGTTAAGCGAGAACGGATTATTCTAGAAGGGGATATTCCAAGTCCGGCAAACCCGCCGTCAGGTTGTCGTTTTCATACACGCTGCCCATTTGCTACGGATATTTGTAAAACGAAAGTACCAGAATTTCGTAATGTAGGTGAAAATCATTTAGTTGCTTGTCACCATGTGTGAAAAAAGGACTCTTTCCAAAAGTGAAAGAGTCCTTTTCTTATTTACTAGATGAAGTTTGTTTCAATACAAATTGCTCGATTGCATGAGCAACACCATGCTCATTGTTTGTTAATGTTACAACGTCACATAGTTTTTTTACATCTTCTTCGGCATTTCCCATTGCAACTGATAAGCCAGCTACTTGTAACATTGGCACATCATTAAAGTTATCACCGATTGCAACAGTATCTTCAATTGGTATATTGAAATAAGCTGCCATTTCTTGTAGGCCGTTCCCTTTATGACCATGCTTATCCATAATTTCTACATTAGTAGGAGCTGATGCGGTAACTGAAATATCCGTATCTTCTTGTAAAGTTTGTAATAGCTGCGAACGATGGGCGGCATTAAATGTCAAAATAAAGAATTTAGATATTTCTAATTCTGGATTATTTACAACATCTTCGATTTTTTGGAAATCAGTAATTAGGTTTGATTTCTTTTGTTTTTCTGTAATTCTTTCAAGTTCTTCAAGTGTAACATCTAGTGTATGCTTGTTTTCTTCGAATGCCTGCATAACCTGATCTTGCCATGTATAAGGAGAGTAAACCCCTTTATTTGTGTACAACTTATATGGAAAACCTTCAGATTCTAGTAACTTTGCAAGCTTGTATACTTTATCATTTTGTAAACAACGCGAGTTAATTACTTTTCCATCCACATAAACGATTGCCCCATTGCTTGCTCCAACTGGAAGAGATAATTTATATTCTTCCAATAATTTCAAAGCATCCTCTTTCGCGCGGCCAGAACAAATCATTACAATATGACCAGCTTCTTTTGCGGTTTGGATAGCTTGTAAGTTCTCTTTGGAGATTTCAAGATTAGATGATAGTAGTGTACCATCCATATCTAGTGCGATTAATTTCAAAATGACCACCTCTTTGTTTCCATTATACATAGTTATATAGAGGAAACATATAAACTTATCTTGGAAAGATAGTATTTTATCCCGCATTAATTGCCAGTAAAAGCCCGATTGGTGAAGGGGAATAATTAGTAGGGAATGGAACTCTCGCTAATTAAAGTTTCACTTTGTTTTGTAACAAAATAGAGATGAATAATATTATATTTCGCTTTATGACCGTAATGTTACACTAGTGTTACAAGTGTGGGCATAGTGGAAAACGCATTAAAACAAGGTTTTTGAGTGTTTATTAAAAAAACGTAAAAAAAGTGTAATAAAATTTACGTAATTATATTGCAACGTAATAATAGTTATGTTACATTAATGTTACAAACGTTACGTAATTAATTTTAATGTAACGGTAACATAAAAAGTATGAACTAATCATTTCTTAGAAATTACATATAGATAACTTATAAAAAAGGAGAATGAATGATATGAACAACGAGCAAGTATTAAACGTAACAAAAGGTGACTTCTTAGGATCAGCAAGCGGAGCGGTAGTATTAACAGCGTTAATCGTATTTCTTTCAAGCGTATTAGTATAATAGAAGTTTTGTAACAAAAATAGGAGAAGGGAGAATGAAAATTATGAACAACGAGCAAGTATTAAACGTAACAAAAGGTGACTTCTTAGGATCAGCAAGCGGAGCGGTAGTATTAACAGCATTAATCGTATTTCTTTCAAGCGTATTAGTATAATAGAAGCTTTGTGACAAAATAGGAGAAGGGAGAATGAAAATTATGAACAACGAGCAAGTATTAAACGTAACAAAAGGTGACTTCTTAGGATCAGCAAGCGGGGCGGTAGTATTAACAGCGTTAATCGTATTTCTTTCAAGCGTATTAGTATAATAGAAGTTTTGTAACAAAAATAGGAGAAGGGAGAATGAAAATTATGAACAACGAGCAAGTATTAAACGTAACAAAAGGTGACTTCTTAGGATCAGCAAGCGGAGCAGTAGTATTAACAGCATTAATCGTATTTCTTTCAAGCGTATTAGTATAATAAAAATTTTGTAACAAAAACAAAAGAAGGGAGAATGAGGAATATGAACAAGGAACAAGTATTACAGGTAACAAAAATGGATATTTTAGTATCAGCAGGTGGAGCAGCAGTGTTGACAGCGTTTATTATATTCCTTACAAATGTATTGGTATGAGACATATAAATACAATCATTCAAAATAAATAAAGACTCTAGCATATTAGTAAGTAGTTAATATGTTGGGGTCTTTTTTGTTTTCTTCTATATATCCCTCCAAGTATTAATAGTTCCCCTTTACTTTAAAGAGAAAAAAGTCGAATTTTATATGTAAGAAAAAAAGAGGAATTTGACAGAAAAGATAGAAAATTTTAAAGGTCAGAATTTGTTAGCTTGCTAACTAATTTCTATTAACGAATGTTGGAAGCGTTTTCGGTTAGGTTTAATTATGGACCATTTAATCTATTTACAGGGGGATGAGGAATTTATGAAACAAAAATCTATGGATACGCTAGCTGCACAAATGGAGGACTTTTTTCCGGTACGCGATGTAGATCATTTGGAATTTTACGTAGGGAATGCAAAGCAATCAAGTTATTATCTTGCGAGAGCATTTGGATTCAAAATTGTAGCTTATTCTGGATTAGAAACAGGAAACCGTGAAAAGGTATCTTATGTTCTTGTGCAAAAAAATATGCGTTTTGTTGTGTCTGGAGCTTTAAGTAGCGATAGCCGTATTGCAGAGTTTGTAAAGACTCATGGTGATGGGGTGAAAGATGTGGCTTTACTTGTTGATGACGTTGATAAAGCCTACTCTGAAGCGGTGAAGCGTGGCGCTGTTGCGATTGCTCCACCTGAGGAGTTAACAGATGAGGACGGTACATTGAAAAAAGCGGTTATTGGTACGTATGGTGATACAATTCACACGCTTGTAGAGCGTAAAAATTATAAAGGAACATTTATGCCAGGATTCCAAAAGGTTGAGTTTAATATTCCATTTGAAGAGTCTGGTTTAATTGCTGTAGACCATGTAGTTGGTAACGTTGAGAAAATGGAAGAGTGGGTTAGTTATTACGAGAATGTTATGGGATTTAAACAAATGATCCATTTCGACGATGATGATATTAGTACAGAGTATTCGGCGTTAATGTCAAAAGTTATGACGAATGGAAGTCGTATTAAGTTCCCTATTAACGAACCAGCAGATGGAAAGAGAAAATCACAAATTCAAGAATATCTTGAATTCTATAATGGAGCGGGTGTACAGCATCTCGCTTTATTAACAAGTGACATTGTAAAAACAATTGAAGTACTTCGTGCGAATGGTGTTGAGTTTTTAGATACGCCGGATACGTATTACGATGAGTTAACTGCGCGAGTGGGGAAAATTGATGAAGAAATTGATAAATTAAAAGAATTGAAGATTCTAGTAGATCGTGATGAAGAAGGTTATCTATTACAAATCTTTACGAAGCCAATTGTAGACCGTCCAACTTTATTTATTGAAATCATCCAACGTAAAGGTTCTCGTGGATTTGGTGAAGGAAACTTTAAAGCATTATTTGAATCAATTGAAAGAGAACAAGAGCGTCGCGGAAACTTATAGAATTTGTATCCACCAGCAAGAGGTCCTTTGCTGGTGGAAATTTCATTTTCATAGGGAGGAATCATGATGAAACTTGTTACATTTCGTCTACCTTCGAAGGAAATGCGAGCTGGATGGCTTGAAGGTGACAAAGTAATTGATATGAATCTTGCTAGTGATGGAAAATTACCTTCTTCGATGTTCGCCTTTTTAGAGAAAGCGGATGAGTATGTAGAAGTAGTACGTAATATTAAGAATCCGGAAAAGGGTATATATTCCTTAGAGGAAGTACAACTCGCTGCGGCTATTCCTAATCCGAGTAGCATTCGAGATTTTTATGCATTTGAACAGCATGTAAAAACAGCCCGAGGACGTAGAGGACTAGATGTTGTACCTGAATGGTATGATATCCCGGTTTTTTATTTTACGAATCATCGTGCTGTTATTGGACCAGATGATTTTGTTATTGGTCCGAAGAAGTCTAAAAAGCTTGATTATGAGTTAGAGATTGCTTGCGTAATTGGGAAAGAAGGACGAAACATTTCTCGTGAGCAAGCAGAGGAGTATATTTTGGGTTACTGCATTATGAACGACTGGAGTGCAAGGGACTTACAAGCAACAGAAATGAAAGTGGGGCTCGGTCCAGCGAAAGGAAAAGATTTTGCAACTTCATTAGGAGCATATCTCGTTACGAAAGAGGAATTAGACGTTTATCGTAACGGTGATCGTTATGATTTAGAGATGACTGCTCATGTAAATGGAAAGATATTATCAAAGGGAAACTTCCAAGATATTTACTATACATTTGCTGAAATGATTGAACGTGCCTCGGAAGACGTTACGTTATATCCAGGAGATGTGATTGGTTCTGGGACAGTAGGAACAGGGTGTATTTTAGAACTCGGTACAGAAGAGTGGCTGCAAGATGGGGATGTTGTAGAACTTACGATTACTGGTTTAGGTACATTACGTAATACGGTCAAAAAAGAAATGGAAGCAGGTGATGGGCATGTATTATCGTCACATGGGGGAGCTACCTCATAAACGACATGTACAATTCCGTAAAAAGGATGGATCGCTTTATCGTGAACAGGTAATGGGAACAAAAGGTTTTTCTGGTACGCAGTCTATTTTGTATCATCATTATATGCCAACGGAAGTAGCGCATGCGGCATTATCGCATTCTTGCCAGTTGCAGTATGAAGAGGATGTTGCTCTTTCTCATCGCCATTTCCGCACGAAAGAAAATAAAAAAACTGGTGATGCAATAAGCGGAAGAAACTTTATGCTTGGGAATGAGGATTTATTAATTGGAGTAGTGAGTCCAACAGAAAAAATGGATTATTTCTACCGTAATGGTGATGGCGATGAAATGTTATTTGTTCATTATGGAACAGGGAAAATTGAGACGATGTTTGGAACGATTCACTATAGAAAAGGTGATTATGTAACGATTCCAATTGGAACGATTTACCGTGTTATTCCAGATGAGGGAGAGACTAAGTTTCTTGTTGTAGAGGCAAATAGCCAAATTACAACACCAAGTCGCTATCGTAATGAATATGGGCAATTGTTAGAGCATAGTCCGTTTTGTGAAAGGGATATTCGTGGTCCGGAAAAATTGGAGACATATGATGACAAAGGTGAGTTTATCGTAATGACCAAGTCGAGAGGGTATATGCATAAACATGTTTTAGGACACCATCCGCTAGATGTTGTTGGATGGGATGGCTATTTATATCCGTGGGTCTTTAATGTGGAGGATTTTGAACCAATTACAGGTCGTATTCATCAGCCACCGCCAGTACATCAGACATTCGAAGGGCATAATTTCGTCATTTGCTCTTTCGTACCGCGTTTATACGATTATCATCCAGAATCTATTCCGGCACCATATTATCATAGTAACGTGAATAGTGATGAAGTACTGTACTATGTAGAAGGAAACTTTATGAGCCGAAAAGGAGTGGAAGAAGGTTCTATTACGCTTCATCCAAGCGGGATTCCGCATGGACCACATCCAGGGAAAACAGAAGCGAGTATAGGGAAGAAAGAGACACTTGAACTGGCTGTTATGATAGATACATTCCGTCCGCTTCGTATTGTAAAACAAGCACATGAGACGGAAGATGAAAAATATATGTATAGCTGGATTGAAGAGGGTTCATATACTGTGAAATAAGTAAAAAGAGGCATGCTCACTAAGGGAGCATGCCTCTTTTATGGAATCGACATGTATAATAATACCAAAAAAATATAGAAAGATATATAGAAAGAATGATAAGGATAGTCCATATTCAGAAGGATTTCTACTTATTTCGACAAAAGTATTGACTGAAAAAAGTGTTATAAGTAAAATAAAAAAGCGAATTAAAAATTTTCAGAAAATTTAAAACTTGGAGGATCATGCTATGAAGCAAATTTTTCAAAAGAAGCCTCTTGCAAAGTTAATGCAAGAAAGTAAGCAAAAGACGTTAGCAAGAACATTGGGCGCACTGGATTTAACTATGCTTGGAATCGGGGCAATTGTTGGAACCGGTATTTTTGTTCTAACGGGCGTGGTAGCAGCGAAACATTCTGGACCAGCTATTATATTATCCTTTGCGATAGCTGCGTTAGCCTGTGCCTTTGCTGCATTTTGTTACGCTGAATTTGCTTCTTCAGTTCCTGTCTCGGGCAGTGTGTATACGTATACGTACGCGACGATGGGGGAAGTATTCGCATTTTTAATTGGATGGGATTTAATGCTTGAGTATTTACTAGCTACCTCTGCTGTAGCAAATGGGTGGTCCGCCTATTTTCAATCTTTATTAAAGGGATTTGGGATTCACATTCCGACTATCCTCTCCTCCGCACCTGGTACAGGAAAGGGTGGAATAATTGATTTACCTGCAGTTCTAATTATTTTAGTTATGACGGCTCTTTTATCTAGAGGTGTTCGTGAAAGTGCACGTGTAAATAATATAATGGTATTTATTAAACTAGCAGTTGTTCTTATCTTTATCTTCGCTGGATTTAATTATGTAAAACCTGAAAACTGGACACCTTTTATGCCATTTGGATTAGATGGTGTAATGGCTGGAGCAGCTACAGTTTTCTTTGCATTCATAGGATTTGATGCAGTTTCAACAGCTGCAGAAGAAGTGAAACGTCCACAACGTGATTTACCAATCGGCATTATCGCATCGTTATTGATTTGTACTGTTCTTTATATCGTTGTTTCACTTATTTTGACGGGGATTGTTCCATACGGACAGCTAAATATATCAGATCCAGTTGCCTTTGCACTTCAATTTATTGGACAAGATAGTTTAGCGGGAGTAATTTCAGTAGGAGCAATCACAGGAATTACAACTGTAATGTTAGTTATGATGTATGGACAAGTTCGTGTTTCATATGCAATGAGCAGAGATGGATTGTTGCCGAAGCGTCTTGCTAAAGTTCATCCGAAATTTAAAACACCATTTTTAAATACATGGACAACAGGTATTATCGCAGCGCTTATTTCAGGATTAATAGATTTAAATGTTTTAGCACACCTTGTAAATATGGGGACTTTGTCAGCCTTTGCACTTGTAGCTGTTGCTGTCATTGTGATGAGAAGAACTCACCCTGATTTACCAAGGGCGTTTAAGGCGCCGCTCGTACCATTTTTACCAGCGTTAACGGTAATTTTTTGTTTATACTTAATGCTTCAGTTATCCGGCACAGCTTGGATTAGTTTTGGTGTATGGATGGTCATCGGCATAGCAGTTTACTTTTTATATAGCCGAAAGCATAGTGCTCTAAATAATAGTAAAAAAGAAGAAGATGTAGCAAATTTATAAGTGGAAAAATCCATTCTAATTCTGTTAGAATGGATTTTTTATTTTGAAAATTTACATTTTTCTGAAACTGTTATAAGATAATTGTTGGTTAATTAAGGGGGTGGAAGTATGAAAAATACATGGCGTGAGTTAAGGGCGATGGATCGTAACGTATGGATTCGGTTTATCGGTGAGACATTGAACGGAATTGCGATGATGATGTTAATGCCTTTTTTTGCACTATATTTAAAAGATAAGGTAGATTCTTTATTACAAGTTGGAATCATTATGGCGCTTTCTCCAATAGCTGCAAGTTTTGGCTCGCTTATAGGCGGAAGAATTGCCGATATATATGGAAGAAAGCCAATTATGATATTTTCGATGGCGAGTAATGCATTACTAATGCTCGGTTTTTTATTTATAGAAGGGTTTATTCCATATGCCATTTTATCTATTTTTTTAGGGTTAAGTAATTCGCTATTTCACCCAGCGGCATCAGCGATGGTTGCAGATGTGACGGCGCCAGAAAAAAGAACAGAAGCATATGGTTTATTGCGGATGGGACACAATATTGGTGCTGCAATTGGACCGATAATGGGAGCATCAGTAGTTGTTTTATCAAAGAACCTCGTGTTTATTATTGCTTCATCCGCTATGTTGTTTTATGCACTACTAGTGTTAGTACTTATTAAAGAAACAATGCCAAAAATTACGGATATGACGGAAAAAAATAAAGAGAAGGAATCCGGAGCAGTTTGGAAAATTTTAATGAGAGATAAGGCGTTAATGATTTATTTGTTAGCGGGGATCATTATTTCTATGGGGTTCTCTCAAACAGAAGGCATGTTGCCGCTGCACTTTGATAACGAAATGAAGGATATTTTTGGAGTCAATAATCCATACCCATATTTAATGGCATTAAATGGTCTATTAGTTGTTTTATTTCAATTTCAAATTTCAAAATGGGCGACAGATAAACCTGTCGGAAAGACGATGTTATACGGTGCGTGTTTGTTCGGAATTGGTTTGTTTTTTATAGGGTGGTTACCGAAGTGGTTTGGAGAATTTGATACAAATGCTACAATTATTTTAATGACATTAATGTTTGTTTATGCCATATATACGTTAGGTGAGATGATTATGTCGCCTGTACAGATGACGTTTGTAGCGAATTTGGCCCCTGAGCATTTGAGAGGAACCTATATGGGGGCGGCGAGTTTGCAGTGGATTACAGGAAGCGCATTCGGTCCACTTCTTGGTGGTTTTCTATTGGATCGTTTGCTTGGTCACTACTTATTTACAATTTTAAGTGTAGGGTGTGTAGTTGCAGGCTTTGTATATGTTTCTTTAGATCGTCTTGTTGAGCAGAGGCAAAAAGATACGTTTACAAAACAGTCTTCTTAATGAAATGAAACTTTAATCAGTGTTTTTTCATTCTCCACAAATGGTAGGGTAATATAGATGACATACACAAAAAGTGGATTTCTACATATTTTAGGTACATAACCAGATTAGATAGCAATCTTACTGTAAAGTTTAATTTTGTTTAGGTGTGTAGAAAATTAAAGAGGAAAAGTGCAGAAAACCAATAAGTGGTGTCTTTTAATTATTTGTGGAAGTTACATTTTATTTCAAATAGGAACTACCTATTTTTATAAAAAGTGCTAAAATAGAAAAATGAAAACAATTGGTTAGGGTGATTTCAGTGACAAAAATTAAATTAGGTTTATTATACGGTGGAAAATCAGCTGAGCATCAGGTTTCGTTACAAACGGCTCTTGCTGCTATTAAAGCATTAAATCAAGATAAATTCGAGATTCATCCAATTTATATTACAGAACAAGGCCAATGGATGCGTGGAGAGCGTATTGAAGGCGAAGTAACAAATGTTGAGGCATTACAAATGAGTGGGGAAGAAAATACGATTTCTCCTGTATCATTAAGTACAGAAATTATTCCAACTGCAAATTCTAAACAAGAAGATGTAATTGATGTTATTTTCCCATTATTACATGGACCAAATGGTGAAGATGGAACAGTACAAGGGTTATTAGAATTACTAAACATTCCATATGTAGGTAACGGTGTATTAGCATCATCTGCTGGGATGGATAAAGTCGTTATGAAAAATATCTTTGCAGAAGCTGGTTTAAAACAAGCGAAATATGCATCTTTCATTCGTAGCGCATGGGAAAAAGATCGTGAAACAGCGTATGAAAAAGTAGAAGAAGTATTAGGATATCCTTGCTTCGTAAAACCAGCAAACCTTGGTTCAAGTGTTGGTATTAATAAGTGTAAAGATCGTGAAGAGCTTGAGAATGCATTCGAAGAGGCATTCCAATTTGACCGCAAAATTATTGTAGAAGAAAATATTGTTGGGCGTGAAGTAGAAGTTGGTGTATTAGGTAATGATGAGCCAAAATGTTCAGTTGTAGGTGAAATCGTACCGAAAAAGGACTTCTATGATTATAAGTCGAAATACATCGATGGTGATACAGCACTAATTATTCCAGCTGAAATGACAGAAGAAGAGTCTGATGTAATTAAGCGAGATGCAATTGTTGCATTCCAATCATTAGATGGTGCTGGCTTAACACGAGCTGATTTCTTCTTAACGAAAGACGGAGAAGTATATATTAACGAAGTGAACACAATGCCAGGATTTACGCCGTTTAGTATGTTCCCTCTATTATGGCAGCATACTGGATTGCCGTATCCAGAATTAATTGAAGAGCTAATTCATTTAGCAATTGAGCGTCACGAAGAAAAACAAAAAATTAAATATACAATCTAACAAAAAAGGAGGAAGCACTATTCGAAGGAATAGTGCTTCCTCTATGTAAGGAGTGTTTCTATATGATAAACCGAACGTTAAAACAAGTAGAACAGATGATAAATGGTACTGGATTAGCAAAGCGGTATGAGGGAATTACTATAAAAGGAGTTTCTATTGATACGAGAAAAATTGAAAAGGGAAACTTATATGTTCCGATTCAAGGTGAACGTTTCGATGGACATGCCTTTGTGGATAAAGCTGTTGAAAGTGGAGCTGTTGCTACATTGTGGATGAAAGGTGTAGCAAATCCGCCTGAGAATCTTCCTGTTATTTTTGTAGAGGATACGCTATCAGCGTTACAAATGCTAGCGAAAAACTATCGCGATCAACTGGATGTTAAAGTTGTTGGTGTAACAGGTAGTAACGGTAAAACGTCTACGAAAGATATTGTAACGAGTCTTCTTGCAACTAAATTTAAAGTTCAAAAAACAGAAGGTAATTTCAATAATCATATCGGTTTACCTCTTACTATTTTAAACCTAGAAGAAAATACAGAAGTAGCTGTATTAGAAATGGGTATGTCAAGCCGCGGAGAAATTGAATTCCTATCTAAGTTAGCTCGTCCTAATGCAGCTATTATCACGAATATTGGTGAGGCGCATTTAATGGATTTAGGCTCTCGTGAGGCAATTGCAGAAGCGAAGTTAGAAATTGTTACAGGCTTACAAGAAGGTGGAGTATTCGTATACAATGGAGATGAGCCATTATTGACGAATCGTGTTCCAGAAATGAATTTAGTAGCTGAAACAGTTACATTTGGTGATGCGAGAGCAAACGATTATTATCCAACGACTGTAACATTACAGGCAACTGGAACTCATTTTAAAATGAATAGAGAAGAAAATATTTCATTCTATATACCAGTGTTAGGGAAACATAATGTGTATAATACACTTGCTTCAATGGCAATTGCGAAACATTTTGGTGTGACATGGGAGGAAATGAAACAAGGTTTAGTAACACTTCAAATGACAGGTATGCGTATGGAAATTGTAAAAACGGATAGTGGATTAACAATTATCAATGATGCTTATAATGCGAGTCCGACTGCTATGGAAGCGGCATTCCATTTAATGAACGGTTTAGATGATTTTGCTCAAAAAATCGTCGTGCTTGGTGATATGTTAGAGCTTGGAGACCAAGAAGTTCAATTTCATTATGAGGTAGGTAAATTAATTGACCCAGCAAAAATCTCATATGTATTCACATATGGTAGACTAGGGGCTCAAATTGCTGAAGGAGCGGAAATTAATTTCCCTAGTGAACGTGTAAAGGCGTATGATAATAAAGAAGAGCTTGTAAAAGATTTACAAGCGGTAGTTGGTAATAAAGACGTTGTATTAGTTAAAGCATCTCGTGGTATGAAATTAGAAGAAGTTATTACGATGTTGAAATAATTGGTGTATATAAACAGGAATGATAGTCACGGAAATAGAAGAAACTTATAATAAGCGCTTACAGAGAATGTTAAAAAATAAAAGTGAAGAAAAAAGCTCTGAATATGAAAATAAGGTAACAGTTGGGTTTGCTTTTTGCACATACAAAACTTATAATTGATAAAGTGTAATAACGTTTAGAAGTATTTTCGTGTAGAAATACGCCCGTTTATATACGTGAGCATTCAGGAAAAGGGCTTTTCCGCCAATTCGGAAAATGCCTTTTTTTAAATGATAAGTATAGGATAGAAAAGGAGAAGTAACATTGACAACATTTCGAGAATTAGGATTAAGTGAATCTTTATTGCAATCTGTTGAAAGTATGGGCTTTGAAGAGGCTACGCCGATTCAAGCTGAAACAATCCCACATGCATTGCAAGGTAAAGATATTATTGGGCAAGCGCAAACAGGTACAGGGAAAACAGCAGCATTTGGATTACCGCTATTAGATAAAGTAGATACTCGTAAAGAGGCAGTTCAAGGTATTGTTATCGCGCCAACGCGTGAATTAGCAATCCAAGTTGGAGAAGAGCTATACAAAATTGGTAAACATAAACGTGTTCGTATTTTACCAATTTACGGTGGTCAAGATATTAACCGCCAAATTCGTGCTCTAAAAAAACACCCACACATTATTGTTGGTACGCCGGGTCGTATTTTAGATCATATTAACCGTAAAACACTTCGCCTGCAAAACGTTGAGACTGTTGTTCTTGATGAAGCGGATGAAATGTTAAACATGGGCTTCATTGAAGATATTGAAGCGATTTTAACAGATGTGCCAGAAACACATCAAACATTATTATTCTCAGCGACAATGCCAGATCCAATCCGTCGTATTGCTGAGCGCTTCATGACTGAGCCTCAACACATTAAAGTAAAAGCAAAAGAAGTAACAATGCCAAACATTCAGCAGTTCTATTTAGAAGTGCAAGAAAAGAAAAAGTTTGACGTATTAACACGCTTACTAGATATTCAATCTCCAGAGCTTGCAATCGTATTCGGTCGTACAAAGCGTCGTGTTGATGAATTATCAGAAGCATTAAACTTACGTGGTTATGCAGCAGAAGGTATTCATGGTGATTTAACACAAGCGAAACGTATGTCTGTATTACGTAAATTTAAAGAAGGTGCTATTGAAGTTCTTGTTGCAACGGACGTTGCTGCACGTGGTCTTGATATTTCAGGCGTAACACACGTATACAACTTCGATATCCCACAAGATCCAGAATCATACGTTCACCGTATTGGTCGTACTGGCCGTGCAGGTAAAAAAGGTATTGCAATGTTATTTGTAACACCACGTGAATCAGGACAATTAAAAAATATCGAGCGTACAACAAAACGTAAGGTTGACCGTATGGAAGCACCGACACTTGACGAGGCATTAGAAGGTCAACAACGTTTAATCGCTGAAAAACTTCAAAGCACAATTGAAAATGATAACTTATCATACTACAAGCGTATTGCAGAAGAAATGTTAGAAGAGAATGACTCTGTAACAGTAGTAGCTGCTGCTTTAAAAATGATGACAAAAGAGCCAGATACAACACCAATCGCTTTAACATCAGAACCACCAGTTGTTTCAAGAGGTGGCGGTTCTAAAAAACGCGGTGGTAACGGAGGCGGATACCGTGATGGTAACCGTAATCGTAGTCGTGATGGACGCAGTGGCGATGGTCGTAACCGTGACCGTAACCGTGATGGACGCAGTGGCGATGGTCGTAACCGTGATCGCAATCGTGATGGTGGTAGCCGTGATGGCAACCGTGGTCGTAGAGGTGAAGGTCAAGGTCGCCCTGGATCTTCTTCAAATGGACGCGGCGAAAGAAAACATCATAGCCGTCCACAAGCTTAATAAAAAAGAGAATGCCCTTTGTTGGCATTCTCTTTTTTTATTTCTATAATTGTACATACTACATAATAACTTATGTAGAAAAGAGGTACTATATGCTTGTAAGGCTCGGGTATGTTGCGATGAGTGTGCATTTGAAGAACGCATCTCCATCTCAAACGATGACATATGCACAGTTTCAGAGGATTGATGATCGAGAGGCTGCGATTCGTAAACTCGAAAGAATCGCTAATTCGAATTTGGAAAATTGCTTGCGGTTATTAAAGCATAATAAGGGACATGATATATCTTTCTTTCGACTTAGTTCTAAGCTTATTCCTTTAGCAAATCATGAGGAGTTATTAGAGTGGAACTATATTCGTCCATTAAAAGAAAGTTTAAAAGTGCTAGGTGAATACGCAATTCGTATGAATATGCGAATTGATTTCCATCCGGATCACTTTGTTGTACTAAATTCACCTGAGGAGAGTATTTTTAAGCAATCCGTAAAGACATTGCAGATGCACAAAAAATTATTAAAGGGTATGGGAATTGAACATAAACAGAGATGTGTATTACATGTGGGAGGAGGTTATAACGATAAAGAACTTGCATTAGAACGTTTTATAGAAAATTGGTCAAGTGTTCCAAGAGGTATTCAAGAGATGATTATATTAGAAAATGATGACACGACTTTTTCTTTAGGAGAAACATTGTATTTAGGAGAGAAATTAGATATTCCAGTCGTGTTTGATTTGCATCATCATATGATGAATAATGATCAGGAAGATTGGCATGAAGATTGGGCACGTGTTGTGCATACGTGGGAATCGTCTTTGTTACCAGTTAAAATGCATATTTCTAGTCCTAGAGATGAAAAAGATCCGAGAGCACATGCGGATTTTATTGATGTAGATACTTTCTTATCTTTTTTGAAAAAGATAAAGGGGAGTGTTCCGCAAATTGATTGTATGATTGAGGCGAAGAAGAAGGATGAGTCTTTATTTCAATTAATGAGAGAGTTAAGTAAACAAACAGAGGTGGAAATTATCGATGGTGCGAGCTTTTACATTAAATAAGCTCAGCACCATCGAATTTTTTTGTTAAAAAAGGAGTTAAAATACCACCAATTATCAATCCTGTTAAATGGCTTATAGGATTGGCAGAAGGATTAAAGAAAGTAAATAGCAGTAATAGAAGTATCATGATTGAAAAAATAGCAATTTCTTTTGGGTTTGAAGAGCGATATCGACTGTACAATAAAAATAATTGTGCACCTAGTAATCCAAAAATACCACCAGATGCTCCGGCGTGAATATAGTCAAGAGGCATAATAATATAAGAAGAAATATTTCCGATAATGCCAGAAAGGAAAAAAATAATGATGAAAGAAAAATGTCCTAGTTGTTTTTCGATAGAAGAACCAAGAACAAATAAAAAAATGCTATTGGAAAGAAAATGTTGTAAGTCTACGTGTACAAGTAGGGAAGTTATGACACGCCACCATTCTCCTTTAGCGATATATTCATTGTAGGCTGCCATGTGTAAGAGGGAAAAGTCGCTCAATATAATCATGACTAATTGTATAAGAAGTAAAGAGAGGATGACTGGTTGTAATAGCATACGAGTAGATGGTATTAGCATGTTGTTAGTATCACTCCTTTTGCATCAGAAAGATTCTCTGTTATTCTTACAATATGAATGCAGAAAGCTAAATAGAAGAAGGGGATTTTGAAATGATTGTAGGGATTGGAATCGATATTATTGAATTGAATCGAATTGAAAAAATGCTAGATGGAAAGCTTAAATTTATGGAACGTATTTTAACTGAAAGTGAACGTAATGTTGCCAAGAAGCTGAAAGGAAGTCGTCTTACAGAATTTGTGGCAGGAAGATTTGCAGCAAAAGAAGCGTATTCTAAGGCGGTAGGGACTGGAATTGGGAAAGAAGTTAGTTTTTTAGATATAGAAGTAAGGAATGATGATAGAGGTAAACCGATTCTTATTGCAAATACAGAGCATATTGTTCATTTATCAATTAGCCATAGTAAAGAATTTGCTGTTAGCCAAGTTGTTTTAGAAAGCTCGTCACGCTAGTCTGCATATTTTATATCTTTGTCTCATATATTTGAGGTAGCGATAAGGAAGGCATATCTTCCATTCATTTATAGGGGCAAAGGGGCTGAAGTGATGAAAAGGCGTCTGTTTTTAGTTCTCATCGGTTTATTGACCGTTTTTGTGTTGGCGGGCTGTATGGAAAAGAAACAGGAAGATGTTGTGAGAGATTTAGAGGCAAAAGTTAAAGGTATGAAGAGTTATCAAGCTGAAGCGAAATTATCTATTAAAACGGGAAATGAGCCGCAGGAGTATAGTGTAGAAATTTGGCATAAAGAACCTTCGTATTATCGTGTGAATTTAAAGAATGCGAAAAAGGATCAGAGTCAAATTATTTTAAGAAATGATGAAGGGGTATTTGTATTAACACCTGCGCTTAATAAGAGCTTCCGTTTTCAAAGTGATTGGCCGCAAAATAGTAGCCAGGCTTACCTATATGAATCACTTGTAAGAGATATTTTGCAGGATAAGAAAAACCTTACTTTCGAGAAAACAGATAAGTATTATATTTTTAAAACAAAAACAAACTATCAACATCAAAATATGTTACCGAAACAAGAGATTACATTGAAGAAGAGTGATTTAACACCAGTTTCCGTGAAACTGATGGATAATGATCAAAATGTCCTTGTAAAAGTAGATTTCACTAAAGTAAAGTTTGATACAAAGTTTGATAAAGGTGCATTTGATACGAAACAAAATATGTCCAGAGCACAAGTAGATGTTCAGACAACAGCGAAAGAAGACAAACCGTTTGCTATTTTGTATCCACGTGACACGCCGCAAGGTATGACGTTGAAAGAGGAAGAAGAGTTGAAGACAGCCAGTGGCAAGCGTACGATACTCACATATACTGGAGGTAAGAAATCTTTTACTTTAATACAAGAAAAGGCAAAAGTTGCAGAGGCTTCATCAGCGGTAAGTGTAAGTGGAGAGCCAGTTGACCTTGGCTTCACGATTGGTGCATTGACGAAAGATTCTGTAACGTGGTCGTATAATGGAGTAGAATATATGCTCGTGTCTAAAGGTTTAGAGCCGAATGAGTTGTTGATGGTTGCTCGTTCGGTTACAGCGAAGCAGGTGAAGTAAACTTCTTAGACGTGGTGATATATGTGCACCACGTCTTTTCTTAGTTTGAAGGTGGATTTCATAAAAAGAAGCATATAAAAGAATAAGCTTCGCATATCGTGTATAAGGAAGTGTATTTATGGAAGAAGCACCGTTTTACCGTGACACTTGGGTGGAAGTGGATTTAGATGCGATCTATAACAATGTTACGCATATTAAAGAGTTCATTCCAAGTGATGTAGAAATTTTTGCTGTAGTTAAAGCGAATGCATATGGGCACGATTATGTACCAGTGGCTAAAACCGCATTAGAAGCAGGGGCAACAAGATTAGCAGTTGCTTTTTTAGATGAAGCTTTAGTGCTTCGGAGGGCTGGTATTACTGCACCGATTTTAGTATTAGGTCCCTCCCCTCCCCGTGATGTAAATGTTGCTGCTGAAAATGATGTAGCGTTAACTGTTTTTCAAAAAGAATGGGTGGAAGATGCGATAAAGCTCTGGGATGGTTCATCAATAATGAAATTCCATATTAATTTTGATAGTGGTATGGGGAGAATCGGAATACGTGAACGTAAAGAATTAAAGGGGTTCTTAAAGAGTTTAGAAGGCGCGCCATTTTTAGAGTTAGAAGGAGTATATACACATTTTGCAACAGCCGATGAGGTTGAGACTTCTTACTTTGATAAGCAATATAATACATTCTTGCAGCAGTTAAGTTGGTTGAAAGAATTTGGAGTGAACCCTAAATTTGTCCATACAGCCAATAGTGCTGCAACGTTAAGGTTTCAGGGGATTACATTTAATGCGGTACGAATTGGTATTGCGATGTATGGATTAACGCCGTCTGTAGAAATACGTCCGTTTTTACCATTTAAATTGGAACCAGCGTTGTCGCTTCATACGAAGGTTGCTCATATTAAGCAAGTGATTAAAGGGGATGGGATTAGTTATAATGTCACTTACCGAACGAGAACTGAAGAATGGATTGCGACAGTTGCGATTGGATATGCGGATGGCTGGCTTAGAAGGTTGCAAGGATTTAAAGTGCTTGTAAATGGTGAAAGAGTACCGATTGTAGGGCGAGTAACAATGGATCAATTCATGATACATCTTCCTTGTGAAGTGCCACTTGGTACGAAAGTTACACTCATTGGAAGACAAGGCGATGAGTATATTAGTGTTACCGAGGTTGCTGAATATTCCGGGACTATTAATTATGAAATTATCGCAACGATAAGTTTCCGTGTGCCGAGAATATTTATACGACATGGTAAGGTTGTAGAAGTAATCAATTATTTGAACAATATATAAAAGAAGGTATTATTACTCAGCGTCTCGCCATTTGTAGGAGTTTCACTAATGAAGAATAGGCTCTTTGTTTGCTGGGGAGCTTCTTTTTATAATTGTTATTAATATAAGTTAACAATGAAATATTACTGAAGGATTGCTTTATTTCTTGTTTGAAAGAGATAAAAAGTAAAAGAAGATGAATGTTTTGTTTATGAATTGGAAAACATAAGCAGGGAATAAGGAAGTCTTTGCAACAGGCTCCATACAATGGTATTATTACAATAGGTGTCATATATATATTTGGGTGTGTAGTTGACGGTGGAGGTGTATTTTTGTGTCCGAATCAAGTGTAACTACTGAAATCGTGGTTCGGTTGCCAAAGCAAATGGTAACGGAATTGGACGGAATTGGAAAACAAGAGAATAAGAATCGCCATGAACTAATTTGCCAGGCAACACAACTGTTATTGCGTCAACATAAGACGAAGAAACGCTACCAACATGAATCAATGCGACGTGGGTACATTGAAATGGGAAAAATTAATCTTGGTATTGCATCTGAAGCTTTCTTAGCAGAGTATGAAGCAGCTCATACAGTAGAACGCTTAGTTAGCGGGGGGTAATATTTTGATTGTAAAACGCGGCGACGTGTATTTTGCAGACCTTTCCCCAGTTGTTGGTTCTGAGCAAGGAGGCGTTCGTCCGGTTCTTGTCATTCAAAATGACATCGGAAATCGTTTTAGTCCGACTGTGATTGTAGCGGCTATTACTGCACAGATTCAAAAAGCGAAATTACCCACTCATGTGGAAATTGATGCGAAAAAGTACGGTTTTGAGAGAGATTCTGTTATTTTACTTGAGCAGATTCGAACAATCGATAAGCAACGCTTAACGGACAAAATCACTCATTTGGATGAAGTGATGATGAGTCGTGTAGATGAAGCGTTACAAATTAGTTTAGGACTAATAGATTTTTAAATCGGCAGTTTAAGTTGCTCTCTTTACAGGGCAACTTTTTTTTATTATAGAGGAGGTTACGGTTGGATATGGAAATGGTAGATAATCGACAAGGGTTAATGAAAATGTTAGTGAAAGAATTAGGCTTTACAGAAAAGCAAGTTCGTCATGTTATTCAATTAACAGAAGAAGGTAACACAGTTCCATTTATCGCTCGTTACCGAAAAGAATGGACAGGATCTCTAGATGAGGTGCAAATTCGTGCAATCTTAGAAAGATGGCAATATATGATGCAATTAGAAGATAGGAAAGAAGAGGTTCTTCGTCTTATTGGTGAAAAAGGGAAATTAACCGAAGAATTGCGTCGTCATATTGTTGCTGCAACAAAACTTCAGGAAGTAGAAGATTTATATCGTCCTTATAAAGAAAAAAGAAGAACGAAAGCTACAATCGCTAAAGAAAAGGGATTAGAACCGTTAGCTGAGTGGTTATTGTTATATAAAAAAGAAAATCCAGCAGAGAAGGCTATGGAATTTGTTGATGGAGAAAAAGAAGTGGAATCTGCAGAAGACGCGTTGCAAGGTGCGCAAGATATTATTGCGGAACTTGTTTCGGATAATGCATCATATCGTAGTTGGATTCGGAATACTACTTTCCGAAAAGGGATTATGTCTTCATCTGTAAAAGATAAAGAAAAAGATGAAAAGAATATATACGAAATGTATTATGACTATGAAGAACCGTTGCAAAAAGTAGTGCCTCATCGAGTGTTAGCGATGAACCGTGGTGAAAAGGAAGATGTATTAAGAGTTGCTGTTGTTACACCGACTGAGGAAATCAATCAGTTTTTACATAAAAAAATGATTCGTGATGAAGCTTCTAAAAGTGCGCGCTATGTACAATTAGCGATTGAAGATGGATATAAACGCTTAATTCAACCTTCAATAGAAAGAGAAATTCGTAAAGAATTAACAGAAACCGCTGAAGAACAAGCGATTCATATTTTCTCTGAGAATTTACGTAATTTATTATTACAGCCTCCAATGAAAGGGAAAGTTGTGCTAGCGGTAGATCCGGCATATAGAACAGGTTGTAAATTATCAGTAGTAGATGATACAGGGAAAGTTCTTAACATAGATGTTATTTATCCGCATCCACCTGTTCGTAAATATGAGGATGCAAAAAAGAAAGTTCTTTCAATTATAGATAAATATGAAGTTGAAATGATAGCAATTGGAAATGGTACAGCTTCCAGAGAAACGGAAGAATTTATAGTAGATGTCTTGCAAAATGTAAAACGGGATGTATTTTATATTATTGTAAATGAAGCGGGGGCTAGTGTATATTCAGCATCTGATTTAGCTCGTGAGGAGTTCCCGGATTTACAGGTTGAAGAAAGAAGTGCCGTTTCTATTGGGAGACGTCTACAAGATCCGCTTGCGGAGCTAGTGAAAATTGACCCTAAATCTGTAGGGGTAGGACAATATCAACATGATGTATCACAAAAAAGATTAAATGAATCGTTAACATTTGTGGTAGAGACAGCTGTTAACCAAGTTGGTGTTAATGTAAATACAGCTTCAGTTGCGTTGTTACAATATGTTTCAGGATTATCAAAAACGGTCGCAAAAAATATTGTAGCTAAGCGTGAGGAAGATGGGAAATTTACGAAGCGTACTGAATTAAAGAAAATTCCTCGTTTAGGTGCGAAAACATATGAACAATGTATTGGATTTTTACGTATATTAGAAGGGGCCAATCCGTTAGATCGCACAGGGATTCATCCAGAACAATATAAAAATGTTGAATTGCTATTAAAAAGTCTAGGGTTATCAAAGAATGATGTAGGTAAACCGAACTTGCAGAAGAGTTTAGAGGGAGTAGATGTTTCTAAATTATCTCAAGAGACAGAGATTGGCGAGCCGACTTTGGTTGATATTATCGATGCTTTAATTAGTCCAGAACGAGATATGAGGGATGAGTTGCCAAAACCACTTCTGAAAAAAGGGATTTTGAAATTAGAAGATTTAAAGCGTGGTATGGAGTTAGAGGGGACGGTTCGTAATGTTGTTGATTTCGGTGCCTTTGTTGATATAGGTGTAAAGCAAGATGGCTTAGTGCATATTTCTAAACTCAGCAAACAGTTTGTAAAGCATCCATTAGATGTTGTATCCGTGGGGCAAATTGTAAAAATATGGGTAGATGATATTGATACAAAAAAAGGTCGTGTTGCATTATCGATGTTACCAATTGAATAGTAAGTAAAGAGAGCAGATGAAACTGCTCTCTTTTTATGGATAGGGAAGTTTCGTTGATTATGAGCTTTGATGTATTTTACTATAATAAAACCAGCATTCATTTAGTAATTTGATTTGATACCGGTTTTTTTCGAAGTATGCACGTTGCATTTGTTTCTTTAGCCACGTAGGCATAGGAATCCCTCCTTGTTTAATCCTGCTCTCAAACATCTCTTCTTAATTAGTTAAAGAAATATTGATGAGAGGTTGGTGAGTGGATTTCTATCAATGCTTTATTTTTAGAAATCACGCTTCTTGAATGAGGATGGGTATATGTACTATTTAATATATGTATAGGAAGGGAGAAAAGTGTAAAAATATTTTTTGTTTAGGGGGAATGAGAATGGATGAGCAAGAAATTCAGAGGTTAGTGGAGGAGGTATCGTTACAATACTTTGGGATGCCGTTTTTACATAAAGCGATGTTTAATAGTAGGTTACGTACAACTGGTGGGCGCTATCTATTGAATACTCATAATATAGAACTGAATTATCGATATTACGAAATGTATGGCAAAGAAGATTTAGTCGGGATTGTTAAACATGAACTTTGTCATTATCACTTACATATCACAGGAAAAGGGTATAAGCACCGAGATAGAGATTTTCGTGAGTTATTAAAGAAAGTGGAGGCACCCCGTTTTTGTAAACGAATGATTAATGAAGAGAAGAAGGAACCGAAAGTTTATACGTATGAATGTACGGGATGCTCACTTCAATATGTAAGAAGGCGTCAAATAAATACACAAAGATATGTATGTGGAAAGTGTAAAGGGCAACTAAAACTGGTAGTGAAAACATCTTGACAGTGAAAACGCAATCCAGTATATTATAAACATGTCACGTTTGCACAAGATGTTGTGAAAAAACCTCTTGACTTACGGTGATAATTTTTATAAGATACAAATTGTCTTCATTATTCCGCAGTAGCTCAGTGGTAGAGCTATCGGCTGTTAACCGATCGGTCGTAGGTTCGAGTCCTACCTGCGGAGCCATACAGAGAAGTACCCAAGTGGCTCAAGGGGCTCCCCTGCTAAGGGAGTAGATCGCTAACGCGGTGCGAGGGTTCGAATCCCTTCTTCTCTGCCATACATATTGGCCCGTTGGTCAAGTGGTTAAGACACCGCCCTTTCACGGCGGTAACACGGGTTCGAATCCCGTACGGGTCACCACTTCGGAGGATTAGCTCAGCTGGGAGAGCACCTGCCTTACAAGCAGGGGGTCGGCGGTTCGATCCCGTCATCCTCCACCATATAAATTATATAAGTAATATTATCGCGGGGTGGAGCAGTACGGTAGCTCGTCGGGCTCATAA
>NZ_CP089518.1:255000-270000 GCF_025917685.1 Bacillus cereus
TCAACGGATAAAAGCTACCCGGGGATAACAGGCTTATCTCCCCCAAGAGTCCACATCGACGGGGAGGTTTGGCACCTCGATGTCGGCTCATCGCATCCTGGGGCTGTAGTCGGTCCCAAGGGTTGGGCTGTTCGCCCATTAAAGCGGTACGCGAGCTGGGTTCAGAACGTCGTGAGACAGTTCGGTCCCTATCCGTCGTGGGCGTAGGAAATTTGAGAGGAGCTGTCCTTAGTACGAGAGGACCGGGATGGACGCACCGCTGGTGTACCAGTTGTTCTGCCAAGGGCATAGCTGGGTAGCTATGTGCGGAAGGGATAAGTGCTGAAAGCATCTAAGCATGAAGCCCCCCTCAAGATGAGATTTCCCATAGCGTAAGCTAGTAAGATCCCTGAAAGATGATCAGGTTGATAGGTTCGAGGTGGAAGCATGGTGACATGTGGAGCTGACGAATACTAATAGATCGAGGACTTAACCATATAATATGTAGCAAATGTTATCTAGTTTTGAAGGAATATGCCTTCATAGTTTGGTGATGATGGCAGAGAGGTCACACCCGTTCCCATACCGAACACGGAAGTTAAGCTCTCTAGCGCCGATGGTAGTTGGGACCTTGTCCCTGTGAGAGTAGGACGTCGCCAAGCTATTTATATCATCGCGGGGTGGAGCAGCACGGTAGCTCGTCGGGCTCATAACCCGAAGGTCGCAGGTTCAAATCCTGTCCCCGCAACCAATGGTCCCGTGGTGTAGTGGTTAACATGCCTGCCTGTCACGCAGGAGATCGCCGGTTCGACCCCGGTCGGGACCGCCATTTTATATAAAGAAAAGAACGAAACAAGTTGTTTCGTATTTTTTTATTTGTTTTAACAAAAAACTAATAAAGACAGTCAAACTATCCTTAGGAAAACTCCTAAGGACTTTTTTATATATTTAAAACCTGTATAATAAAGAGCAGAGAACATTGTGAATAAAGTAGGTGAAGTCTGTGAGTAAATATGAAGTAACAACAAAATCTTCTGAGGAAACACAAAGATTATCAGAAAAACTAGGTGAACTTGTCGGGGCGCAAGATGTAATTATTTTAGAAGGAGATCTTGGAGCTGGAAAGACGACTTTTACAAAAGGACTAGCAAAGGGTCTTGGTGTGAAAAGAGTTGTAAATAGTCCTACCTTCAATATTATTAAAGAATATAAAGGGAGATTGCCGCTATATCATATGGACGTATATCGTTTAGCAGAAAGTGAAGAAGACTTAGGCTTTGATGAGTATTTCTATGGTGAAGGGATTACAGTAGTAGAATGGGCTCATTTAATAGAAGAATATTTACCGAATGAAAAGTTACAAATCAGTTTATTCCATGCTGGAGATGATACAAGGAAAATTGTACTCGAACCAATTGGAAATCGTTATATTAGATTATGTGAGGAGCTATTACAAAATGAAAGTACTAGCAATTGATACTTCAAATTACGTAATGGGTGTATCCCTTATTGAGGAAGGGAACGTGATCGGAGAAATCATTACAAATTTAACAAAAAATCATTCTGTACGTCTTATGCCAGCTGTAGAGAAACTTTTAAAAGAATGTGGTGTAAAACCGAAAGAATTGACTAAAATCGTTGTAGCAGCTGGACCTGGATCATATACAGGTGTTCGTATAGGTGTGACAGCTGCAAAAACATTAGCTTGGTCACTTCAAATACCAATTGTAGGTGTATCAAGTTTAGAAGTAGTGGCAGCAAATGGTGCTAATTTTAAGGGATTAATCTCTCCTTTATTTGATGGTCGACGTGGTCAAATTTACACGGGGCTATATACATATGAAGGGGAGCAGTTAACTTCAATAGAAGAAGACCGAATTATGCTTATTGTTGACTGGTTGCAAATGTTAAAAGATAAAGAACAGCCTGTTTTATTTATTGGTAACGATGTTAAATTGCATAAAGAAACAATTATAGAATACTTAGGTGATCAAGCTGTATTTGCTCCTTTCACTAAGAATAACCCAAGACCAAGTGAGCTAGCATTTTTAGGGTTACAAAAAGAAGAACAAGATGTGCATACGTTTGTACCTAGTTACCTTCGTTTAGCGGAAGCTGAAACAAACTGGTTAGAAAGTCAAAAGAAGTAGAGGTCTATAGAAAATGGATATGATATTTAGAAAGATGGCACTCGATGATATTGCTCAAATTGTAGCTATTGAAGAAGCGTCTTTTTCAACTCCTTGGACTGCAGATGCTTTTCAACGTGAATTAGCGATGAATGAACATGCACATTATGTTGTGCTAGAAAAAGATGGTCGCGTAATTGGTTATTGTGGATTGTGGATAATTATTGATGAATCACATATAACAAATATAGCTATTTTGCCAGAGTACCGAGGTCAAAAGTTAGGAGATGCCTTATTGAAAGAGGTTATTTCGGAGGCGAAAGACCTAGGAGTAAAAACGATGACACTTGAAGTACGCGTATCAAATGAAGTAGCAAAACAGTTATACAGAAAATACGGATTTCAAAATGGTGGGATTCGTAAACGATACTATGCAGACAATCAGGAAGATGGTCTCGTAATGTGGGTGAATATATAATGGAAAAAAATACGATTATACTTGGTATTGAAACAAGCTGTGATGAAACAGCAGTAGCAGTTGTTAAAAATGGAACGGAAATTATTGCGAATATCGTTGCATCACAAATTGAAAGTCATAAGCGTTTTGGTGGAGTCGTACCAGAGATTGCATCCCGTCACCATGTAGAAGAAATTACAGTTGTGCTAGAGGAAGCTTTAAAAGAAGCAAATATCACTTTCGAGGATATTGATGCAATTGCCGTAACAGAAGGACCTGGTTTGGTTGGAGCACTTTTAATAGGTGTAAATGCAGCGAAAGCTGTGGCTTTTGCGCATGATATCCCTCTAGTTGGTGTTCATCATATTGCTGGTCATATTTATGCAAACCGTTTAGTAAAAGAAGTACAATTCCCATTACTATCACTTGTTGTATCTGGTGGACATACGGAGCTTGTTTATATGAAAGAACACGGTTCATTTGAAGTGATTGGTGAAACACGAGATGATGCAGCAGGGGAAGCATATGATAAAGTAGCTCGTACGTTATCTATGCCATATCCAGGTGGTCCTCATATTGATCGCCTTGCACATGAAGGAAAGCCGACAATTGATTTACCTCGTGCATGGCTAGAGCCGGATTCGTATGATTTTAGCTTTAGTGGATTGAAATCGGCAGTTATCAACACTGTGCATAACGCAAAACAACGTGGTATAGAAATTGCACCGGAAGATTTAGCAGCAAGTTTCCAAGAAAGTGTAATCGACGTACTTGTAACGAAAGCGTCTCGTGCGGCGGATGCATATAACGTAAAGCAAGTGCTTCTTGCTGGTGGAGTAGCTGCTAATAAAGGGCTTCGTGCACGTTTAGAAGCAGAATTTGCACAAAAAGAAAATATAGAGCTAATTATCCCGCCTCTATCTTTATGCACAGATAATGCAGCGATGATTGCAGCTGCAGGTACAATTGCATACGAACAAGGAAAACGTGCGACATTAGCTTTAAATGCAAATCCAGGATTAGATATTGAAGCATAGTTATACACAAAATTAACCACAACCTGTGGACAAAACCCATGTTATCTGTTGATAATATGGGTTTTGTTGTGTATATAAAATGTGTATAACTTTTTTGTGGAATGTGGATAATGTGGAAAAGTTATTTTAATGTCTATTTTATAAAGGTGGATATGTGTATAAACTTGTGGATAAAGCGGATGAGGTCTGACCTTTAAAGATATTCTTTTTCGGGAAATAAAAAACAAGAAGATATCCCCAAAAAACTTTTGAAACATCCGCCTCTTATTATATAGGTTGCTACTATTGTCAATCTTTGTCGGTAAAACGATAGTTCTTGTCGAATCATTCATATATTTTAAGTTACGGTATATATATTCAAAAAATCGTTGATATAATTTCATGTGCTAAGGCACTGATTTTAAAATAGAAAATAAAAAGGATGTCTCACACATCCTCGACGTATGAGACATCCTTTTTGTTTAAGTTCACTTATATATGCAGTTCTTCCCATTCTGCCATACAAGCTTCAAGTTGTTCTTGTAGTGTTTGCTTTTTAGATGTAATTTCACTAGCCTTTTCATAATCTGCATATATTTCTGGTAAGCAAAGCTGATCTTCTAATGTAGCAATTTCTTCTTCAAATTCTACGATGTTTTGTTCTAGCTCCTCAATTTTCCGAGTGCGTTGACGCTCTAATTGTTTACGCTCTTTTTCTTCGAGATAATTTAATTTTTCTTGAGCTACAGTTTTTTGAACAGGTGCCTGATTTTCTTGCTGTTCTTGTTGTTCAAATTCTGCACGTTCAATCATTTCATTCTTCTTTTCAACGTAGTAATCGTAGTCACCTAAATATTCTTGTGCACCTTCTGTTGATAACTCAACAACGGTTGTCGTTACACGATTAATAAAGTAGCGGTCATGAGAGACGAATAGAAGAGTACCTGGATAATCAATTAAAGCATTCTCTAGAATTTCTTTACTATTTAAATCAAGATGGTTCGTTGGCTCATCAAGAATTAGTAAATTTGATTTTTGCATCATAAGCTTTGCAAGAGCTAATCGGGCTTTTTGTCCACCACTAAGAGAAGATACTGGCTTTAGTACATCATCCCCTGTGAATAAAAAGTTGCCTAGTATAGTGCGAATTTCTTTTTCAGGTTGCAGAGGATATTCATCCCATAGTTCATTTAAAACTCGCTTAGAAGATGTTAAGTTAGCTTGTTCTTGATCATAATAACCAACAGATACATTTGATCCGAAAGAAACATCACCATTTAGTAGAGGTAACTTATTCACAAGTGATTTTAACAATGTGGATTTCCCAATTCCGTTCGGTCCAACTAAAGCAACACTATCCCCACGAGTTAAGCGCATAGTTACATGTTCAATAATCGGATCTTCATCATAGCCAATAGTTGCATCTTTCACTTGTAAAACATCATTTCCGCTTTGTTTTTCAATATCAAAGTGGAAGGAAGCTGACTTAGAATCGCCCAATGGTCTAGTTAATAATTCCATTCTGTCTAATTGTTTACGGCGACTTTGAGCGCGCTTTGTTGTAGATGCACGAGCTATATTTTTTTGCACAAAGTCTTCAAGTTTAGCAATTTCATCCTGTTGTTTTTCATACCGTTTCATCTCTTGCTCGTATAGTGCCGATTTTAAGTCTAAATATTTACTGTAGTTACCAACAAATCGTTTGCTTTCCTTATTAGAAATTTCGTATACCTGTGTAACGAGTTTATCTAAGAAATAACGGTCATGGGAAACGATTAAAATTGCGCCAGGATAACCTTGTAAATATTGTTCAAGCCAAGTTAATGTTTCAATGTCCAAATGGTTTGTAGGCTCGTCTAAAATAAGTAAATCTGGTTTAGTTAATAATAATTTACCAAGAGCTAATCGTGTTTTTTGCCCACCACTTAATGTAGAAATTGTCGTCTGGTGCATTTCAACTGGGAAGCCAAGACCGCTTAAAATCGAGCGGATATCCGCTTCGTACTGATAGCCACCTTGATCTTTATAATCTAATTGTAATTGATCATAATCAGCTAATAATTTCTCGTATATAGCTGCATTTGAAAAGTTTTCTTCTTTGCCCATCTCTTGCTCTAGCCTTCGAAGTTTTGTCTCCATTTGCTGCAAGTGTGTAAAGACGGTTAACATTTCATCCCAAATTGTTAAAGACGTTTCTAATCCGGTATTTTGAGCTAAATACCCCATTGAGACATCTTTTGGTTTTATAATTTCACCACCATCATGAGATAACTCACCAGCTATTATTTTTAATAATGTAGATTTTCCGGCTCCATTTCGTCCGACTAGTGCGATACGATCTTTCGTTTGTACTTCCAATTTTATGTTTGCAAGAATCGTTTCTGCACCGTATAATTTCGAAAGCGCGTTTACTTGTAATAAAATCAATGTTTTCACCTCAAATAATTTCTTAACTTTGCCATGTTTATATTTCTCAATCATACTAAAAATAGTGTATAGTTTAAAATAAAGAGAGAATACTTCTTCTCTTTATTATACAAGGAAATTCATGAGTGCTAAACTTTTGTATTTGATTCAAGTATATGAATAAAGATAGGAAGAGAGGAGAGGTTATATGGATCAGCAAAAAATTCCACAGGCCACTGCCAAACGATTGCCTCTATACTATCGATTTATCCAAAACTTATCTCTTTCTGGTAAGCAACGTGTTTCATCAGCCGAATTGAGTGAAGCGGTAAAGGTTGATTCCGCAACTATTCGAAGAGATTTTTCATATTTTGGAGCGTTAGGGAAAAAAGGTTATGGATATAACGTAAATTATTTATTATCATTTTTCCGTGAAACACTCGACCAAGATGATATAACACGTGTAGCACTTATTGGAGTAGGTAATTTAGGGACCGCTTTCTTACATTATAATTTCACGAAAAACAATAATACAAAAATTGAAATGGCGTTTGACGTTAGTGAAGAGAAAGTTGGAACAGAAATCGGAGGCATTCCTGTATATCATTTGGATGAACTAGAAGAACGTTTATCAACTGATATACAAGTGGCAATATTAACAGTACCCGCTACAGTAGCACAATCTGTGGCAGATAGATTGGCAGAAACGAACGTGCATGGTATTTTAAATTTCACACCAGCACGCTTAAATGTGTCAGAGAATATAAGAATTCATCATATTGATTTAGCTGTAGAGTTACAAACACTTGTGTACTTTTTGAAGAATTATCCACAATAAAACGCAGAGGAAGCGACCTCTGCGTTTTATTATTGTTTTTTCTTTGTGAATTTAACTAAGATAAGGCGAAGTGCCAAATTAAAATCAATTGTTGCCATAACTGCAAATAGTATTGTCCACATATTCCAGATTGTATCTGTTACGTTCGTAATGGCGAAACGTGTAAAGATACATCCAAGAAGAAAATACAATGCAGCCATGAACAATGGTGAGTTTCTCATACAAAAAATCCTCCGATAAAGCCTTGCATTTTTTCAGCTTCTTTAATCATTTCTTGAATTTGTTCATTGCTTACTAAAACTTGAGCAACTGCAACTAATGTATTCATTGCAACATGGGCTGCAATTGGAACGATAATACGCTTCGTTTTTACATATAAAAAGGCGAATACGAGCCCCATAGCAGTGTATACCAATAAGTGAGTAAAATCAAAATGAATCGCCGCAAATACAAGGGAACTAATAATAGCGGCAATAAAGAAGTTAAACTTCTTATAAAGTGTACCAAATAAAATTTTTCTAAATACGATTTCTTCTAAAATTGGCCCTATAATAGATACAACAATAAGGAACCAAGGTGTTGTTCTTGCGATATCCATAAGTCTTGCTGTATTTTCAGATCCAGGTTTAATACCTAATACATACATTTCGATCATACCAGCAATACTTTGTGAGAAAAATGCTAAGAAAAACCCGATAAAAATCCATCCAATTGTAGCTGGAACAGTAGAGCGCATTTTATCTAAATGCCTGTCACGAATATCTGTTCTAAGTAACCAAAGTACGATACATAATGCAATAAAGAAGCTAATGATTGCCCAATGGCCAGTTATGAGTTGGAATTTCTCCTCTCTAGTAAATCCCTTATTATCATAAAGTCCAGTTTTCAAGAGAAGTGGTAATCCGGCAATTGAAGATAACTGCATTAAAATGTATGTAACGATAACCCACCAATATTGTTTTTTCAAAGGGTTTAACCATCCTTTCTAACTCTAGTGTATGAGATAAGGTAGGATAACATGTAAATATGCTACCTACGATATAAACTGTCACTTAAATTATGTTTTTTTCGTAAATCCTCATTTGAAATGATAATAGAAGACAGGAAAAAGTTGTGTGTGTAGCGAAAACAACTTAGGGTGTCCTTTCATATTGTAACATACGAGTAGTGGAAACAACGATTCATATAGTAAAGGTAGTAGAAGTAGGATTCTATATAGAAAAGTTTATATAGTAATTTGCGAAAAAATTATGATTTTTTTACTTGCAAAAGAAATTGAGATTATTTATTATTATAAGTGTGTTAGCACTCGGGTGACTTGAGTGCTAATAAATAAAATTTACATAACAAAATGAGGAGGTTATTGTTCATGCTAAAGCCATTAGGTGATCGCGTTGTAATTGAATTTGTTCAAGCAGAAGAAAAAACAGCAAGTGGTATTGTATTACCAGACACTGCAAAAGAAAAACCACAAGAGGGTAAAGTTATTGCAGTAGGTACAGGCCGAGTGCTTGAAAATGGTGAGCGTGTTGCTTTAGAGGTAGCAGCAGGTGATCTTATCATCTTCTCAAAATATGCAGGTACTGAAGTGAAATACGAAGGTACAGACTACTTGATTTTACGTGAAAGTGACATTTTAGCAATTATCGGTTAATTATATACATTTTAAAAATCCAAGGGGGTCAATTATTATGGCAAAAGATATTAAATTTAGTGAAGAAGCACGTCGTTCGATGCTTCGCGGTGTCGACACTCTTGCAAACGCAGTAAAAGTAACGCTTGGACCAAAAGGTCGTAACGTTGTACTTGAGAAAAAATTTGGTTCACCACTTATTACAAATGACGGTGTAACAATCGCAAAAGAAATCGAATTAGAAGATGCATTCGAAAACATGGGTGCGAAATTAGTGGCAGAAGTTGCTAGCAAAACAAACGATGTAGCTGGTGACGGAACGACAACTGCAACTGTATTAGCGCAAGCTATGATTCGTGAAGGTTTAAAAAACGTAACAGCTGGTGCTAACCCAATGGGTCTTCGCAAAGGTATCGAAAAAGCTGTTACTGCTGCAATTGAAGAATTAAAAGCGATTTCTAAACCAATCGAAGGCAAATCTTCTATCGCACAAGTAGCTGCTATTTCTGCAGCTGACGAAGAAGTAGGTCAATTAATCGCTGAAGCAATGGAGCGCGTTGGTAACGACGGCGTTATTACTTTAGAAGAATCTAAAGGATTCACAACAGAATTAGACGTAGTAGAAGGTATGCAATTTGATCGTGGATATGCATCTCCTTACATGATCACTGATTCTGACAAAATGGAAGCGGTTCTTGATAACCCATACATCTTAATCACTGACAAAAAGATTTCTAACATCCAAGAAATCTTACCAGTATTAGAGCAAGTGGTACAACAAGGTAAACCACTTCTTATCATTGCTGAAGATGTAGAAGGCGAAGCGTTAGCTACATTAGTAGTGAACAAACTTCGTGGTACATTCAATGTAGTAGCTGTTAAAGCTCCTGGATTTGGTGACCGTCGTAAAGCAATGTTAGAAGATATCGCAATCTTAACTGGTGGCGAAGTAATCACTGAAGAATTAGGACGTGACTTAAAATCTGCTACAGTTGAATCTTTAGGACGCGCAGGTAAAATCGTTGTAACGAAAGAAAACACAACTGTAGTTGAAGGTATTGGGAATACACAACAAATCGAAGCTCGCATTGGCCAAATCCGTGCGCAATTAGAAGAAACTACTTCTGAATTCGATCGTGAAAAATTACAAGAGCGTCTTGCTAAATTAGCAGGTGGCGTAGCAGTAATTAAAGTAGGTGCAGCAACTGAAACTGAGTTAAAAGAGCGCAAACTTCGTATTGAAGATGCACTTAACTCAACTCGTGCAGCAGTAGAAGAAGGTATCGTTGCGGGTGGTGGTACTTCACTTATGAACGTGTACACGAAAGTAGCTTCTATCGTAGCTGAAGGCGACGAAGCAACAGGTATCAACATCGTACTTCGTGCATTAGAAGAGCCAGTTCGTCAAATCGCAATCAACGCTGGTCTAGAAGGATCTGTAGTTGTAGAGCGTCTAAAAGGCGAAAAAGTAGGCGTTGGTTTCAACGCAGCTACTGGCGAATGGGTTAACATGCTTGAGTCTGGTATCGTAGATCCAGCTAAAGTAACTCGCTCTGCACTTCAAAACGCAGCATCTGTTGCAGCTATGTTCTTAACGACTGAAGCTGTAGTTGCTGACAAGCCAGAACCAAATGCACCAGCAATGCCTGACATGGGCGGCATGGGCATGGGCGGTATGGGCGGAATGATGTAATTCCGTTTGCCCGAAAAACATCCACTTCTATATAGAAGTGGATGTTTTTTTGTGTTTTTTAGAAAAGGAAATGAATTTCTGTAGAATTTTGTCGCTTTCTCTCTTGACCATACTGATACTTCATTGTTAGAATCTAGGAAGATAATATAAAACGATCCTTCATATATCCTCAATGATATGGTTTGAGAGTCTCTACCGGGTTACCGTAAACAACCTGACTATGAAGGCAGTGTGTCTTATATTTATAAAGAGCGGAGACTATCTTTCTTTATAAAGCCAGACCCCTGCCTTTTCTTTGTTATGAGACTAGAGGCGGAGGACTGGCTTTTTTTATTATATTGGTAATGCTTTTCGCCAAATTGGTGAAAATATTTATATACGAGAACTAACGTTGGGGTGATTATTTTGAAAAAGCAGCACGATACAATTATCGTTTTAGATTTTGGGAGTCAGTACAATCAGTTAATAGCACGTCGAATTCGTGAGTTCGGTGTATACAGTGAACTTCATCCACATACAATTACTGCAGAAGAAATTAAAGCAATGAATCCAAAAGGGATTATTTTCTCTGGTGGACCAAATAGTGTATACGGTGAAGGTGCATTACATTGTGATGAAAAAATATTCGAGCTAGGATTACCGATTTTCGGTATCTGTTACGGTATGCAGCTTATGACACAACACTTCGGTGGTAAAGTAGAACGCGCAAACCACCGTGAATACGGAAAAGCTGTTCTTAAAGTAGAGAACGAATCAAAATTATATGCGAACCTTCCAGAAGAGCAAGTTGTATGGATGAGTCATGGTGACTTAGTAACTGGTTTACCTGAAGGATTCGTAGTAGATGCAACAAGTGAGTCTTGTCCAATTGCTGGTATGAGCAATGAAGCAAAAAACTTATACGGTGTACAATTCCACCCAGAAGTACGTCACTCTGAGCACGGTAACGATTTAATTAAAAACTTCGTATTCGGCGTATGTGGTTGTTCTGAAGGATGGAACATGGAGAACTTTATCGAAGTAGAATTAGAGAAAATCCGTGAAACTGTTGGAGACAAAAAAGTACTATGCGCACTTAGTGGCGGTGTAGACTCTTCTGTTGTAGCAGTATTAATTCATAAAGCAATCGGTGATCAGTTAACATGTATTTTCGTTGACCACGGCTTACTTCGTAAAGATGAAGCAGAAGGTGTTATGAAAACATTTAGCGAAGGCTTCCACATGAACGTTATTAAAGTGGATGCAAAAGAACGCTTCATGAACAAGTTAAAAGGTGTAGAAGATCCAGAACAAAAACGTAAAATCATCGGTAACGAATTCATTTACGTATTTGATGATGAAGCGTCTAAATTACAAGGAATGGACTTCCTAGCGCAAGGTACACTTTACACGGATATCGTTGAAAGTGGTACAGCAACTGCACAAACAATTAAATCTCACCATAACGTTGGTGGACTTCCAGAAGACATGCAGTTCAAATTAATTGAGCCTTTAAACACGTTATTTAAAGATGAAGTACGTGTATTAGGATCAGAATTAGGAATTCCTGATGAAATCGTATGGCGTCAACCATTCCCAGGTCCAGGACTTGGTATTCGTGTATTAGGTGAAATCACAGAAGAGAAATTAGAAATCGTTCGTGAATCTGATGCGATTTTACGTGAAGAAATTATAAAAGCGGGATTAGACCGTGAAGTTTGGCAATACTTCACTGCGCTTCCTGGTATGCGTAGTGTTGGTGTTATGGGTGACGAGCGTACTTACGATTACACAGTAGGTATCCGCGCAGTAACATCTATTGACGGTATGACAGCTGACTGGGCACGTATCCCTTGGGATGTATTAGAGAAAATCTCTGTACGTATCGTAAACGAAGTAAAACACGTTAACCGTATCGTGTATGATATAACGAGTAAGCCACCAGCAACTATTGAGTGGGAATAGTATTGTAATAAAAAAGATCCATCTATCGTTCATGTATAGATGGATCTTTTTGTTTTTACCCTTAATACGAACGAAAATATAAAAGTTTATAAAAATGTTCGTTTTTAAATTGACAAAACCACCTCCTCGAGTTAATATGAGTATGTAATTCAAACGAAAAGTGAATATTATGCCGTCGTATAATATCGGGGATATGGCCCGAAAGTTTCTACCTAGCTACCGTAAATGGCTTGACTACGAGGCGTTTTTATAAAGATGAGGGGAAACTTGTCTTTATTCATAGAACGCTTCCATGTATATGCAATGGAAGCCTTTTTTATTTTTAATAGATAAAAGAGGGCTAGGGTGAAATACGGCGAGTAATCATATAACGGGGGAAACGTAAGATGAAACGCTATTTTCAGTTTGATGAACTCGGCACAAATTATAAAACAGAGTTCATAGCAGGTTTAACGACATTTTTATCTATGGCTTATGTACTATTTGTCAATCCTGCTACGCTGTCACTTGGAAATGTTAAAGGGTTACCGGCAGGTACAGGAATGGATCCAGGTGCAGTATTCGTTGCTACAGCATTAGCAGCGGCGATTGGTTCGTTAATTATGGGGATATTTGCGAAGTATCCGATTGCTTTAGCGCCAGGTATGGGAATAAACGCGTTCTTTGCTTATACAGCGGTGTTAACGATGGGAATTCCGTGGCAAACGGCAATTGCTGGAACATTAATGTCAGGTATTATCTTTATTATTCTTACTGCTTCAGGTATTCGTGAAAAAATCATTAATGCAATTCCATCAGAGTTAAAGTTTGCAGTAGCGGCGGGTATTGGATTATTCATTGCCTTCCTTGGATTCCAAAACGCTGGAATTATCGTAAAGAATGATGCTGTCCTTGTTGGATTGGGGGATTTAACAAAGGGCACAACTTTACTAGCAATTTTCGGAGTTGTTACTACAATCATCTTCATGATTAAGAAAGTTAATGGTGCAGTATTCTACGGTATGATTCTTACAGCGATCTTAGGAGTGGTAACGGGATTAATTGATACTCCGAAAGCTGTAGTGGGAGCAATACCGAGCCTAGAACCAACGTTCGGTGTGGCGTTAACTCACTTTGGAGACATTTTCACTGTTGAAATGGGTATTGTTATTATAACGTTCTTCTTTATTGATTTCTTTGATACAGCAGGTACGCTCGTGGCGGTTGCGAATCAAGCGGGATTAATGAAGAACAATAAATTACCACGTGCAGGAAAAGCACTATTTGCAGATGCGATTGCAACTGTAATCGGTGCGATTTTAGGTACATCAACAACAACGTCTTATATTGAATCTTCTGCAGGGGTAGCAGCGGGTGGACGTTCTGGATTTACAGCAGTTGTAACAGCAGGGTTCTTCTTACTGGCACTATTCTTCTCGCCGCTATTAAGTGTTGTGACACCAGCTGTAACAGCACCAGCATTAATTATTGTAGGAATCTTGATGGTTTCATCTTTAGGAGAAATTGATTGGAAGAAATTCGAGATTGCAGTACCAGCATTCTTTACTATCATTTCAATGCCACTTACGTATAGTATCGCAACAGGAATTGCAATCGGATTTATCTTCTATCCAATTACAATGGTTGTGAGTGGCCGTCGTAAAGAGGTTCATCCAATTATGTATGTTATGGGAGTTTTATTCGTACTATATTTCATCTACGTTCGTAAATAAAAGGGGTTTTTTGAAAGGTCTAGACTTAAGGGGAGTCTAGACCTTTTTTGCGTCTTCAGAAAATCTTAAGGATTTCCGAGCGTTTTTCTTCAGAAGTTTTCCTATAATAGAAGTTAGGGATTAAAAAAGTGATGGGGGAGATATTGTGGCACACGAAACAATACTTGTCGTAGATGATGAAAAAGAAATTAGGAATCTTATTACAATCTATTTAAAGAATGAAGGATATAAAGTACTGCAAGCAGGGGACGGAGAAGAAGGGTTACGTATATTAGAAGAAAATGAAGTGCACTTAGTCGTATTAGATATTATGATGCCAAAAGTAGATGGTATTCATATGTGTATGAAAGTAAGGGAAGCAAAGGAAATGCCGATTATTATGCTTTCTGCCAAAACGCAAGATATGGATAAGATTTTAGGATTAACAACAGGAGCAGATGATTACATAACGAAGCCCTTTAATCCATTAGAGTTAATTGCACGAATTAAATCTCAATTACGCCGTTATATGAAAATGAATGGTTTTGCTATTCAAAATGAGGACGAGCTAGAAATTGGAGAGATGAAAATAAACATCTCGACCCATAAAATTATTGTAGAGGGAGAAGAAGTGAAACTAACTCCGAGGGAATTTTCAATTTTAGAATTGTTAGCTAGAAACCCAGGTATGGTGTTTAGTGCAGAACAAATTTATGAAAAGGTGTGGAACGAACGATCTTTCCAGTCGGATAACACGGTAATGGTTCATATTCGGAAAGTACGTGAAAAGATTGAGGAGAATCCAAGGAAACCTAGATATATAAAAACAGTATGGGGAGTGGGGTATAAGATTGAAAAAGATATTTAATCCATTTACTTATGTGAGGAAAACAAGACAATTAATTGAGAAATTAGTAAAGAGCGTACGAAAGAGTATAAGAATTCAATTGGTTACTACTTTTGCTGCTTGTGCGTTATTAGGAGTTTTTTTTGCAAAGGGAGCTGCGCCATTTTTTGAGAATGCGAATCGTCAAGCGACTGTCGATTATCGGTCTGGTATGCAACAAATTAATTACCAAGCTCAAAGAGCAGCGAATAGTTCGGTTCATGAAAATAAATTAGAAGCTATATCCAATATGATCGAAATGGAGAATCAAAATTTAGAGCGAGGAAATAGAGCTTTAAAAATATTGGTTGCTGATGAAAGTGGTAAA
>NZ_CP089518.1:275000-277500 GCF_025917685.1 Bacillus cereus
TGGAAGGTTAAGGAGAGGGGTTAGCGTAAGCGAAGCTCTGAACTGAAGCCCCAGTAAACGGCGGCCGTAACTATAACGGTCCTAAGGTAGCGAAATTCCTTGTCGGGTAAGTTCCGACCCGCACGAAAGGTGTAACGATTTGGGCACTGTCTCAACCAGAGACTCGGTGAAATTATAGTACCTGTGAAGATGCAGGTTACCCGCGACAGGACGGAAAGACCCCGTGGAGCTTTACTGTAGCCTGATATTGAATTTTGGTACAGTTTGTACAGGATAGGCGGGAGCCATTGAAACCGGAGCGCTAGCTTCGGTGGAGGCGCTGGTGGGATACCGCCCTGACTGTATTGAAATTCTAACCTACGGGTCTTATCGACCCGGGAGACAGTGTCAGGTGGGCAGTTTGACTGGGGCGGTCGCCTCCTAAAGTGTAACGGAGGCGCCCAAAGGTTCCCTCAGAATGGTTGGAAATCATTCGTAGAGTGCAAAGGCATAAGGGAGCTTGACTGCGAGACCTACAAGTCGAGCAGGGACGAAAGTCGGGCTTAGTGATCCGGTGGTTCCGCATGGAAGGGCCATCGCTCAACGGATAAAAGCTACCCCGGGGATAACAGGCTTATCTCCCCCAAGAGTCCACATCGACGGGGAGGTTTGGCACCTCGATGTCGGCTCATCGCATCCTGGGGCTGTAGTCGGTCCCAAGGGTTGGGCTGTTCGCCCATTAAAGCGGTACGCGAGCTGGGTTCAGAACGTCGTGAGACAGTTCGGTCCCTATCCGTCGTGGGCGTAGGAAATTTGAGAGGAGCTGTCCTTAGTACGAGAGGACCGGGATGGACGCACCGCTGGTGTACCAGTTGTTCTGCCAAGGGCATAGCTGGGTAGCTATGTGCGGAAGGGATAAGTGCTGAAAGCATCTAAGCATGAAGCCCCCCTCAAGATGAGATTTCCCATAGCGTAAGCTAGTAAGATCCCTGAAAGATGATCAGGTTGATAGGTTCGAGGTGGAAGCATGGTGACATGTGGAGCTGACGAATACTAATAGATCGAGGACTTAACCATATAATATGTAGCAAATGTTATCTAGTTTTGAAGGAATATGCCTTCATAGTTTGGTGATGATGGCAGAGAGGTCACACCCGTTCCCATACCGAACACGGAAGTTAAGCTCTCTAGCGCCGATGGTAGTTGGGACCTTGTCCCTGTGAGAGTAGGACGTCGCCAAGCAACCTTAAGACGAGTCAGAATGACTCGTCTTTTTTGTGTACATTTCGTTAGAAATAACTTCTTAATAACCCAAAATACCACTTTAGATTTTAAGTATTGCCCATTCTTTTAAGATTTGTGGTTACATTGCTATATAATTTTTTATTCAATTTCTCCCGTGATTTTTGATATGTAATTTAAGATTTTCTATTTTATTTCTTATAGATACGATTCATTGGTGTGTTAAAATAGTACAGTTATTTTGAAGTACTTTAATATAAGAAGATTTAATTTTGAAAAAGGAGATAATATGAAAAAGATAGGTGTAATTACTATAGTAGTTTTAGTCCTTCTAGCGATTGCATATATGTTAGTCGGGAATTATTTTTATAATTATGCGTTGAATGCGAGACAAGAAAAAGATTTTTTAGAGGATAATCCTCACTTAAAGGAAACGGTGAATGCATCGGGAGGTGCATTGGCTACGAATGAAGACAAGAATGCGAACTTTGTATCAAAATATAAACCTAATACATTAACTATACGCTCTTTTGATAAGCTAAATTTAACAGGTTATGAATATATGAATGAGCAATCTAGTCATAAATGGGCACTTGTAGTTCATGGATATGATGGCAGGGCATCAGCAATGACGAAATATATCCGGAACTTCTATGAACGAGGCTACAATGTCATAGCACCGGATCTTCGTGGACACGGAAATAGTGAAGGAGATTATGTTGGTATGGGCTGGCATGATCGTAAAGATGTCCTGCTATGGATTCAACAAATTTTAAAGAAAGATCCTAATGCTGAAATAGCTCTATATGGTATTTCTATGGGTGGAGCAACTGTTATGATGACTTCTGGAGAAGAGTTACCTTCTAATGTTAAAGTTATTATTGAAGATTGCGGATACTCGACTGTTATTGATGAATTCACGTATCAACTAAAAGATTTATTCCACTTACCGAAGTTTCCTGTTATGAATGCGGCCAATACAGTTACTAAATTGAGAGCTGGATACGATTTAGAAGAGGCTTCGGCTGTAAAACAAGTTGCGAAAAGTAAAACACCTATGCTATTCATTCATGGGGATGCCGATACATTTGTTCCTTTTGAAATGTTAGATGAGGTGTATAATGCTGCAAAAGTAGAAAAAGAGAAATTAATTGTTCCAGGTGCGGGACATGGAGAAGCGGAGAAAATAGATTCAAATAAATATTGGAATACTGTATGGAAATTCGTAGAGAAGTATATTCCAGCATAATTAAAGTTGTTTCATGTTTATATACGATAA
>NZ_CP089518.1:282500-290000 GCF_025917685.1 Bacillus cereus
GAAGATGCAGGTTACCCGCGACAGGACGGAAAGACCCCGTGGAGCTTTACTGTAGCCTGATATTGAATTTTGGTACAGTTTGTACAGGATAGGCGGGAGCCATTGAAACCGGAGCGCTAGCTTCGGTGGAGGCGCTGGTGGGATACCGCCCTGACTGTATTGAAATTCTAACCTACGGGTCTTATCGACCCGGGAGACAGTGTCAGGTGGGCAGTTTGACTGGGGCGGTCGCCTCCTAAAGTGTAACGGAGGCGCCCAAAGGTTCCCTCAGAATGGTTGGAAATCATTCGTAGAGTGCAAAGGCATAAGGGAGCTTGACTGCGAGACCTACAAGTCGAGCAGGGACGAAAGTCGGGCTTAGTGATCCGGTGGTTCCGCATGGAAGGGCCATCGCTCAACGGATAAAAGCTACCCCGGGGATAACAGGCTTATCTCCCCCAAGAGTCCACATCGACGGGGAGGTTTGGCACCTCGATGTCGGCTCATCGCATCCTGGGGCTGTAGTCGGTCCCAAGGGTTGGGCTGTTCGCCCATTAAAGCGGTACGCGAGCTGGGTTCAGAACGTCGTGAGACAGTTCGGTCCCTATCCGTCGTGGGCGTAGGAAATTTGAGAGGAGCTGTCCTTAGTACGAGAGGACCGGGATGGACGCACCGCTGGTGTACCAGTTGTTCTGCCAAGGGCATAGCTGGGTAGCTATGTGCGGAAGGGATAAGTGCTGAAAGCATCTAAGCATGAAGCCCCCCTCAAGATGAGATTTCCCATAGCGTAAGCTAGTAAGATCCCTGAAAGATGATCAGGTTGATAGGTTCGAGGTGGAAGCATGGTGACATGTGGAGCTGACGAATACTAATAGATCGAGGACTTAACCATATAATATGTAGCAAATGTTATCTAGTTTTGAAGGAATATGCCTTCATAGTTTGGTGATGATGGCAGAGAGGTCACACCCGTTCCCATACCGAACACGGAAGTTAAGCTCTCTAGCGCCGATGGTAGTTGGGACCTTGTCCCTGTGAGAGTAGGACGTCGCCAAGCAACCTTAAGACGAGTCAGAATGACTCGTCTTTTTTGTATGCTTTCATACCTCGATTAATTGCCTTTTTAACTCCTTCTAAATAAGCGAACCCATATTTTTTATCAGGTTCTAAGTAAGTACCTTCTGCCCACTCATTCCACGCATTAATAAATAAAAACTCGCTATTATAAAGGGAGTATGCACGATGAATTTGCTTACTTAAATACATTGTGAACTTCTCAGGGGTAGAACCTATGAAAATACTACTGTTTAAATCTTTGCGGCGAGCTGTATTATCCCAATCAACAAAAGCTCCAGGGAATATTTTTTTCTTTGAGGGAGATCGTTTTAATATATACATCCATACTTTATCGTAGTCCCAAGCATTTAATTGCATACCAGACTCATATATTGTTTTATTTATGTCTGAAGAGCTATCATGGGAAATTGTATAAAAAGGTTCAAATTGAACGCTAGCGCCGAATCCATTTATATGTGGAATTGGAAAGCTGTTTAGTGTTTCTACAAAAAATATACCTTTTAAACCATTTTCTTGTGCTAGTGTATTCCAATAATTAAGCATCTTTTCACAATCAGGAATATGTCCTGGGCGATAAATAATGAATAGAGGCTTACCATCTATACGAATATATCTTTTATCTTGGAACGCTTGTAATAAATATTCAAAGTGCTCTTTCCAATCCGATACATCTCCATAATCTTGAGGCATTAATATATGTTTATCAAGACCATCCCAAGTTTTTGTCCATGGTTCATTTGCCCAAGAAAGGCAAAATGGAAAATCTGGTTCGCCAATCTTAAGTACCTCATTAAAAGGTGTTTCTAATAGCCTCTTACCTTTAAACCAGTAGTGATAATAACAAAAACCATATATGCCGTATGCTTTAGCAATTTTTGCTTGCCATTTTCTTACGGATGGGGTGGTTAAGTCATAATAAAAATCTTGATAAGGTTCCCTAGGTTGATAATGTCCTGAAAATAAAGGTTGTGCATTTTTAGTATTTGTCCATTCAGTAAAACCTTTACCCCACCATCGATCATTTTCTTTTATTTGATGGAATTGTGGTAAGTAAAAAGCGATTATTTTCAAGTTATATCCCCCTTATGTTCTTTGGAGTTCAAGTGGTGGGAAGTTACTTTTGATTTTGTGGAGCAAGTTTAAAACAAGAGATTTGTTATTTGCGCACTGTTCTTTTTATGCTACGTATTGGATTTGGTTTTACAGTTTGCTTAATATGAGAGCCTAGGATGCTTTGATATATATGGCTGAAATAAAAAATGTCGTTCATCATGAAATTTAGTGTATTATGATGAACGAAAGGAGTTACTCTTTCTGGAGAACAGATAAAGCCTGTGGTAGTCGGTTTACATCATCAAAAAAATCCCGCAACTTTAGGTACTTCTCATAATGTTTTTTAATATAAGTCATAGGTATAACAGTTTCGCCGTAAAAGCTGCTATTTCTAACATTTCCTGCACCAGTAGGACTGTGGACAAAATTGCCGCTCTCATAATCCGAGATGGCGCGATGTATATCTGGAAAAGCTTGAGATAAAGTTTTATGCCATCCTGTTTGAATTAATTCAGGATGTTCTTTAAATTGTTGACAAAAATCGAGAAAATATCGTGCCTGTGTTGTGGCAATAAAAATTCCGCCTGGACGAAGTATTCTTGAAAATTCTTTTATCCAATTTTCTGCAGTTTCTTCAGATAAATGTGAGAATACGGAATAAGCGAATATGATGTCTAATGAATTGTCGTGAATAAATTCTACAGGAGGTTGTGGACTTGCTGTTTTATATATACCCCTTCATAATGTTTCATTACAAAGAGTGATCATTGCAAGATCCACATCAATGCCGAGTAGATTTTGATCAGAGACATCTTTAAATAAGAAACGTATAATTCTTCCCCATCCGCAACCAAAGTCTAAAACTTTACTTTCTTTATTCAAGGGAACACCTAAATTTTGAGCGTATGTTTTTATATGGCTATAAAACAAATATGCTTCATATAGGGCGTGTTCATAGGAAGCACCTACAAATTGTTTTTGAATTTTTTCAGGGGGGAACGTAGGTACGGGGATGCCGTTTATAGTTGTTTGTGAGAAACTTTGTATAAATAGATTTAGAAGTTCGGCGTCAGATAATGGACTAACAAGGTTATCAAAATCACTTCCTAACTTAAAGTTATTCATTTGTTAAACCTCCGAATTACATAATGATAAAAATTATTTACGAGCTTTTTGTACTAATAAAAACATGCAAAAATTCAGCATCTAATCCTAGGGATCTATCCTTTTGTAAATAAACAATAGTATACATATTTGCATGTGTATAAATATATTCAATCATATCTTGCCCCCAATCAAATGTTACTAAAGATCCATTCTCATCGATAGGGTTTCCATGATAAATGGGCTCTTCAATATACTCAATCACTTCTTTATTCACTCTCGCTCTTTGCAAAGTCTTTGTAAGTGTATGATACCAAGGGACAGTAAATACATGAGCACCACCAGGCTTTAATACTCGTTCTATTTCTTTAAAGGCCTTGTTTGGTGTCATGACATGTTCAAAAACATCTTGAGTAATGAATAAATCAAAAGATTCATTTTGGAAGGTCATGTTTTCTAAGTTCTCACATCTAATTCCTTGAAAGTATTGGCCTTGAGGATAGTTTTTAAAGTATTGAGAATATGTATAGTTTTTGCAGTTTTTTATTAGTAGCTGAGTTGTAATTCCCCCAGGAGAGGATTCGTGGATATTATAGGAACCCCATTTTGGAAAAAATGTATTTAAAACATGGATTAAAGCTCGTTGCCTCGGTATAGAGTGGCATGTAGGACATAAGTAATGATCTCTAAGCCAATCATTATGCTCTATAAATGTAGTTTCCTTCTCACAAATAACGCAGTATCCATTATTGTGTTTCAAATTACCTTCCACATGACATCACTCCTGTGTTAAATGCATATGACACACACGTCAACAATCAGCGAAAACAAAGAGAGTGGGTGAAAATTAGGGAACCCATAAAAGTAAGATTGGTAGAAGGGAATAATTAGCGGGGGAGAACCCCACGCTAATTAAAGTTTCACTTTATGCTATGCGATACATTCACTTTTATTCATTGAAGAATGTATAGACTTAAAATATCCCTTTTGTGTACGGATACATTTCAAAGTCCTGTGCATATATTTCTGTAACTAAATCCATGGTTTCTTTATCATAAAAGCTTTCATATGTCGGAAAGCGAGGGAAGGATGCATCTGTAATGCTAAGTTCTGCATAGCTTCCCGTATAAAGCATCTTATGAGCGCGATGATGATTTGAATTTGTAAGAAGCGCTAAATTGGATTTAGTCAAATCGTACATGTGTTCTATATTGGTGATTTGTGTATTAAAATCTTCTAAAGGAATATAGCATTGGATGAAGTTTTCTTCACCTGGGACGTATTGCTGACTAAAATGTATATCTATTGCTAGGGAATTGGAACCGAATGCTTGAACGTAATATAAAAATTGTTTAAATGATATTCCTTGGTTACTATGTTTGTCATTATAAAAATAATGCCGGATACTTTCCCATTGAGGGCTAGCATATGGATTGTCAGCAAGCAATAAAAAGGAACTGACCGCCCTTGTATAGGGGTTTCGTACAAGTTTATAAACATCTTTTTTTGCTTCTAGAAGACCATTTTGTAACTCGGGTATGTAATTTATATTGTTTTTATACACCCAGAACTCATAGTAATGAATAAAGTCATTGTATTTCTTTGCTTCAGGAAATAATCCAATTTGAAAAAAGAACCAATTAGCTAATGTGGTACATCCGCTTCTATGGCTCCAGAATAGTATAAGTGGAAAGTCTTTATGGAAATGTGGAATTCGATCTTTATGTAGCATTACATGATTTAAAAGCTCTTGATTTACATTCTTCATAAATTTAGTACTCCTTTTTGAAAGTTTTATTCACGGAGAGGGTTCTTTAAATAGAATAAACGAGTGAGAATATGGGAAAGGAAGTTTTTATTAATCTAATATATTCATGGAAATAAGTAAATATTATGAGTGTTTTTTGCGGTCAGCTTAGATAAGATAGCGATTCTAAAATGAAAATATAAAATAAAGATAATGAAAATTTATAAGGAGCATACAATTATAAGAGGATGAATAATAGAAGTGACCAAGTTCATTTATTTGTATTTCTAGGTGTGACGAGTAAAAATTTTATTACTAGAGAGGATATTATGAGGAAGAATAATTATTTAATAGTAGGTGGGAATAGTTTCATTGGTATTAATCTCGCAATAGGTTTATTAAAACAGGGTCAAAATGTAAAAGTATTTTCCAGACATATAAATAATTTCCCTCAAAATATTATAAGTGAAGTTGAATTTATTAGAGGTGATTTAGAAAATGTTGAAGATATATATAAAGCTTTAGTGAATGTGGATATCATTATTTATTTAGCTGCAACGTCTAATGTAGCAACTTCAATTGAAGATGTTTTTGGAGATATTAACAGTAGCTTTTTTTTTCTTAATTTCATGGAAAATGTTAAAGATTTTCAGATTAAAAAAATTGTATTAGCGTCTTCTGGAGGTACGGTTTATGGTGAACCTGAATATTTACCTATTGATGAGAAACATCCATTAAAACCACTTTCTCCATATGGGATAACAAAAGTGTCGCTTGAGAATTATTTGTATTTTTATAAGAGGAAATATGGAATAGACTATGTTGTATGTAGATATTCTAATCCATATGGAAAATATCAAAATCCTTTAAAGAAAGTTGGGGCAATAAATTGTTTTTTGTATCAGCATCTCAGTAATGAAAGGATTAATATATACGGGAATCCACAAGAGATTATTCGAGATTATATTTATATCGATGATTTAGTTGAAATCACGATACAACTATCGCAATTTAATCGATTGAAATCTTGCGTATATAACATAGGAAGCGGCAAAGGTCTCTCTTTAAAACGAATTATAGTAGAATTGGAGAAATTAACAGAAAGAAAAGTGGATTTTATCTGTTATAAACAAAAACAAGAGAATGTTCAAAAAATCATTTTGAATATAGATAGGGTAAGACAAGAATTTAATTGGGAACCTAAAATAGATTTCAAAAGTGGAATTAGATTAAACAAGCTATGGATTGAAGAGTTCTTATATAGTGAAAAATAATAAACCATGCCCCACTTGTATATAAGTAGGGCATGGTTTATTATTTTATTTCTTTTTGTATTACCCAAAGGTCTTGATGTTCCCACCAAAAACCTTCAGTGTATTTTTTGATGATAGGGTTATAAGGTAATAATTTAATTTTTTCACATACGTAAGAGGGACTAACGATCGTTTGCCCGTATTGATTAACATCTAAATCCAATTGTTCACTGGAAGGGAGAAACCAATAACCTTGTTTATCTAAATCTGGAAAGTTGAAGTACTTTTTACTTTGATATCCGTGAGTTGTGAAAATGAATAAGCCACCGGGTGAAACAGCGTTATACAATGTTTGAAGCCAACGAAACCAAGTTGTATCAGGCATATGAGAAAAAAAGGATAGACAAAAAACAATATCATACGTAGATGAGGTCAATTTTACCTGTTCAGGTTCAGGATGAGATAATATAGAAGAAGTATTTAATGTACTTTCAATAAAAGTAATAGCTTCTTCGTGTATATCACATGTAGTTAGACGTAAGTCTGTTTGTATATTTATTAAATGCCGTGTTACGCAGCCGTATCCGGATGCAAATTCTAATACTTTAATTGGATTGTCTATAGGAGTGTAAAAGGAAGTAATTAAGTCTAAGAGTATTTCTGCTGAGTTTTTTCCATCTTTAAAATAATAATCTATCGCTTCCTTTTTAGAAGGGAAGACGGGATTAGTGACAAGGAATTGAAAAATGTGATCCTCAGGATGGATGTTTGCATTTACATTGTAGGTGTTTGCGATTTGAGAAATTAAATCTTTATTTTCCTCTATAAATTCTTTCAAAGAGTATTCCCCCTAAATCATAGTAGTATCTTACAAGAGATACTGATGGTGAGGAAAGTATATAGTTAAATCTTCAAATATGCTTTAAGATACTTTCTATATGTGTACATTTTCATTTTAGAAATGTCGTCGATAGTAAAGGTTTCTTTAATGAAATTCTGCATTTGTACAACTTCACTGTAATGAGAATATGGATCTTCGGTTTTCGTCACACTATTTGTATGTCGTCTATGATAGTTTAGGGGTTTTGGATTGAAGTAAATATTCCCCTCTTTAAGAATAGAAACATAGAAAAACCAATCACCAGCCACTTTAAACTTTTCTAATTGTTTTTCTGTTTTTTTTATATCTATGTTTTTAAAAACTACACTTGAGACATTAGGTATGGTGTTTTTGATAAGTAACGTATCTTGTATTTCATCTGTCCCTTTTCGAAAATAAGAACTTTT
>NZ_CP089518.1:295000-307500 GCF_025917685.1 Bacillus cereus
GTCAGACCGGAAGGACTGGTGGAGCGCTTAGAAGTGAGAATGCCGGTATGAGTAGCGAAAGACGGGTGAGAATCCCGTCCACCGAATGCCTAAGGTTTCCTGAGGAAGGCTCGTCCGCTCAGGGTTAGTCAGGACCTAAGCCGAGGCCGACAGGCGTAGGCGATGGACAACAGGTTGATATTCCTGTACCACCTCTTTATCGTTTGAGCAATGGAGGGACGCAGAAGGATAGAAGAAGCGTGCGATTGGTTGTGCACGTCCAAGCAGTTAGGCTGATAAGTAGGCAAATCCGCTTATCGTGAAGGCTGAGCTGTGATGGGGAAGCTCCTTATGGAGCGAAGTCTTTGATTCCCCGCTGCCAAGAAAAGCTTCTAGCGAGATAAAAGGTGCCTGTACCGCAAACCGACACAGGTAGGCGAGGAGAGAATCCTAAGGTGTGCGAGAGAACTCTGGTTAAGGAACTCGGCAAAATGACCCCGTAACTTCGGGAGAAGGGGTGCTTTCTTAACGGAAAGCCGCAGTGAATAGGCCCAAGCGACTGTTTAGCAAAAACACAGGTCTCTGCGAAGCCGTAAGGCGAAGTATAGGGGCTGACACCTGCCCGGTGCTGGAAGGTTAAGGAGAGGGGTTAGCGTAAGCGAAGCTCTGAACTGAAGCCCCAGTAAACGGCGGCCGTAACTATAACGGTCCTAAGGTAGCGAAATTCCTTGTCGGGTAAGTTCCGACCCGCACGAAAGGTGTAACGATTTGGGCACTGTCTCAACCAGAGACTCGGTGAAATTATAGTACCTGTGAAGATGCAGGTTACCCGCGACAGGACGGAAAGACCCCGTGGAGCTTTACTGTAGCCTGATATTGAATTTTGGTACAGTTTGTACAGGATAGGCGGGAGCCATTGAAACCGGAGCGCTAGCTTCGGTGGAGGCGCTGGTGGGATACCGCCCTGACTGTATTGAAATTCTAACCTACGGGTCTTATCGACCCGGGAGACAGTGTCAGGTGGGCAGTTTGACTGGGGCGGTCGCCTCCTAAAGTGTAACGGAGGCGCCCAAAGGTTCCCTCAGAATGGTTGGAAATCATTCGTAGAGTGCAAAGGCATAAGGGAGCTTGACTGCGAGACCTACAAGTCGAGCAGGGACGAAAGTCGGGCTTAGTGATCCGGTGGTTCCGCATGGAAGGGCCATCGCTCAACGGATAAAAGCTACCCCGGGGATAACAGGCTTATCTCCCCCAAGAGTCCACATCGACGGGGAGGTTTGGCACCTCGATGTCGGCTCATCGCATCCTGGGGCTGTAGTCGGTCCCAAGGGTTGGGCTGTTCGCCCATTAAAGCGGTACGCGAGCTGGGTTCAGAACGTCGTGAGACAGTTCGGTCCCTATCCGTCGTGGGCGTAGGAAATTTGAGAGGAGCTGTCCTTAGTACGAGAGGACCGGGATGGACGCACCGCTGGTGTACCAGTTGTTCTGCCAAGGGCATAGCTGGGTAGCTATGTGCGGAAGGGATAAGTGCTGAAAGCATCTAAGCATGAAGCCCCCCTCAAGATGAGATTTCCCATAGCGTAAGCTAGTAAGATCCCTGAAAGATGATCAGGTTGATAGGTTCGAGGTGGAAGCATGGTGACATGTGGAGCTGACGAATACTAATAGATCGAGGACTTAACCATATAATATGTAGCAAATGTTATCTAGTTTTGAAGGAATATGCCTTCATAGTTTGGTGATGATGGCAGAGAGGTCACACCCGTTCCCATACCGAACACGGAAGTTAAGCTCTCTAGCGCCGATGGTAGTTGGGACCTTGTCCCTGTGAGAGTAGGACGTCGCCAAGCAACCTTAAGACGAGTCAGAATGACTCGTCTTTTTTGTGTTTGATGAAATAAGCTTGTTATTAATGGCTCAAGAAATCCATTGATAACAAGCTTATTTGTTTAAAGATAAATGTATTTATATAGCATGGACTTCCGGTAAAATCGTTATTTATCATAGCTTCACTTTGTTTTTTACATCGATAAGCTTAAAACGTTCGCAAACGAGCAGCATATCTTCAGAAAAACAAAGACCAAGCTCGCTTAGTTCCTTTGTGAAAAACTGAATATGGGTATCTCTCCAGTAACTATAGGTACGATCGCCTTCGCCTTCAGCGATAGCGAATTCTTCAGTCACTTCATTCATTGGCATTATAGTTACTTCTATTGTCTTAATAATAGCTACAGGTTCATCCTGACTATTAAGTACAATACTATAATCGTTAGTTGTTGGTAGTGGTTCATTTTCTAATTCATAAAAAATATGGCCGGAGCAGGTTGCGGTTTTCACACCATCAATGACTAATTGAGCGAGATAATCAGGAGAATCACCAAATTGCCAAGCTGTAACAGATTCCGGTTTGTCACTGTTTCCCCAATAAGTATCCCAATATGATTGTGCTAATGGATTCATTTGTATATTTACCTCACTTTAGTTAAAGTTCATTTTTTTATAAGCCCTGGGCAAGTTGCTTATTTGTAATAGTTTTGTAGTCATTTAAAATCTGAATTGTTGTATTACGGATTAATAAAAGTAATAAGCTGAAGGAATATGGTTTATAAACTCTTTCTGTCCATTTATGACCATTTTTCCCGTAGACGCCCATATTAATAGAAGGGATGTTTAATTTTCGAATTGTTTCGTATGGTAATGGTGTGTAGTCTATTTGTGATTTGGGCTGCAATAAAGTTAGGATCAATGCCCGGCAGTGTATAACCTACACGTACTTCTCTTCCATAAATATAGAAACAAGGAAAAAGTGATGTATAACAAAGGGATGAGAACGTTAGTTCTATCGTGGTGTAATGGGTAGACTCAATCAATTGAGGTGCTTATTTTTACTTCAGTATATGTGTATAAAGAAGAAATGCTATTACTAGGTTCGGATTTCAAATATAGCTTTTAACGTTACATATTTTAATGAAGTATTGATTATAAGTAAAGAATATTCGGATTATTAAAGTTGATCTATTATCCACTATGCCATATTGAAGTGAGTAATACTAGAGGTGAAATAGATAAAAACCGATATTCCTTGAATATCGGTTTAATAATATGTGACTTATATGAAGCTATAGCAATACGAAAAGTGTAAATACAATGGCTAACAAAATACGATAATATGCAAAAGGTTTTAAACCTATCTTTTTTAAAAGCTTCAGGAAGGTTACTACTGCTAGCATTGCTACTATAAAAGAGGTAATGAATCCTATAGCAAACATAGGAATATCATCCGCACTTAAATACTTCCAACTTTTTAATAAGTCTAAGCCTGTAGCTCCAACCATTACAGGAAGAGCAATGAGAAAAGAGAACTCAGATGCAGCCTTATAATTTACTTTCGCTAATAGACCTCCAGAAATAGTAGAGCCAGCTCTTGAGAAGCCAGGATATACCGCTAAGCATTGAAATAATCCAATTGTTAATGCTTGACGGTATGTTAAATCATCTAGTGAAAAAGCGGTTACCTCTGCTTTTTTTGCTTCTGCAAAAATCATAAGAAATGCTCCTGCTACAAGTCCGATTACGACAGTATACGGCTGGAATAAGTATGCTTTAATAACATCATGTAATAATAAGCCAATAACTACTGCTGGGAACACCCCGAAAAAAACATGTAATGCATTGAATTTTTTCTCTTTCCGTAGAAGGGGTTTAATATTACATAAAGAAACAAGGCGTTTATGATATAAAATCGCGATAGCTAAAATTGCCCCTAACTGTATGACAATTTCAAACGTTTTTGCCCTTTCTCCTTCAAAACCTAATAAATGTCCGACTAATATAAGATGGCCAGTAGAAGAGATGGGTAAAAATTCAGCTAACCCTTCTACAATGCCAAGTATGAAGGCAATGATAAGATCGCTCATATTTTCACTCCTATAAATTAATGAATATCTACTCTTTTAAAATAGAATAGTGTTGTAATAAATCCGAAAATAGCTGTTACTGCAATGATGATATAAGAATACTCTGTTGGATAAGTCGGTTGTAATTCGTTATTTGCTATATCTAGAGTAGCGGTCCATGGGAATAGATCTTTATGTTTTGAATTTACGATCATAAGGTTAGTCATTGTAATAATGATTGTTAATATAATAGGTGGTACATAGGTCTTCATTACAAGAGTTAGTAGTACAATAGGTGAAGACAAAAGAAAGAGAAGTCCACCACATATTAAAAATTTTACGAGAGAGCCTAAAAGTAAGGTGATACTAAACCCAGGGAAGCTACCTACTAGCCCTAATAATAAAGTTAGCGCCCAAGCAACTAAAGTTAGCATCATGATCCAAAGGAATAGAAGGATAAACTTACTTATAATAAAGTTAATACGTGATATTGGGATAGTTAGCAAGTTTTTTAATGTATCTTCCGTGTATTCACGGGTAAATAGATAAGCGATTACAACTCCATATAAGGGGAATCCTATAATTAAAGTAGTGTATAGGTTAACTTCAGTGAACAGTTGACCAAATAAAATAGTTGGAGTAGGCTGCTTTGTCTTCAGGTGTATATAAGAAGCTACAACCACTAAAAATGGCGCGACACCTGCTCCGATAATACTAATCAAAAACATATTGGATCGTTTCAATTTTAATAGTTCTGTATAAAGCAGATTAACCAATTGCGCCACCCCCAACTAGTTTGGTGAAATAATCTTCTAGTCTATCTTCGCTCATCACAATTTTTAATACTTCAATATCATTACGAACTAACGTTCTGTTAATGTGTCCTTGCTGTCCAAAGTGAGAATAAACGCGAATATTTCCTTCATCATGTACCTCGTAATCAAAAATTTGAAAATGCTTTTCTAATAGCATCGCAGCTTTATTATCATTATTTACCTGGAATTCTATGTACTTACGATTGGCTTTACGCAGTGTATCAAGAGAAACTTCTTCTAATAACCTGCCTTCATGAATAATTCCCATACGATCGACTAGTTGTTCCACCTCAGCTAATATATGACTAGAAATGAGTATCGTTATACTTCTGTCTTGAGCTAAAGATTTAATGAGTTTTCGCATTTCTTTAATACCGATTGGATCTAGTCCGTTAGTTGGTTCATCTAGTATGAGTAGTTCAGGATAATGGAGAAGAGCACGTGCAATTCCTAAACGTTGCTTCATTCCTAAAGAGTATTTTCCTACTAATTTTTTTGTTTCGTGCTGCAAGCCTACAATTTCTAATGCTTCTTCAATTGCGTTCCTTTTGTGAACTCCAATTATCTTTGCATTAATTAATAAGTTCTCTCTTGCAGTTAAGTTTTCATAAAATCCTGGGACTTCAACGATAGAACCAATTCTTCTTAAAATGTCTTTTGGATTCCGAAGTAAATCCCCACCAAATATTTCTATATTTCCACTTGTAGGTTTTATAAGACTAAGCAGCATACGGATTGTAGTTGTTTTACCAGCACCGTTACGCCCTATGAATCCATAAATCTCTCCTTGCTGTACATTTATATTTAGATTATCTACTGACTTTTGGTTCCCATAAACTTTAGTAAGGTTTGTCGTTTTTATAATTGTATTTATAGGGGGCACCTACTTTCTATAAGTTCTTAATTACATAATAAAAAGGAAGGTTTAACTGTATATTAATCATTTCTTAACTATTTCTTAAAAGTAGTGTGTTTTGGGACGGAAAAACCAAAAGTAGTCCGTTCCCGGGGAATACTGTCAACCCATATACGCCCACCACTTTTTTCAACGAGCGCTTTAGAAATAGAAAGTCCGAGGCCACTACCACCGTAAGAAGGATTTCTTGATTGTTCGCTGCGGTACATCCGCTTAAATACGTTTTGTAAATCATGTTTTGGAATACCGGGTCCCTTGTCCCAAATAAGAAGCTCATATTCTGTATTGGTTTCTAGTAATTCGACTCCTACTATTTTTCCGGATTTTCCGTGATGGATAGCGTTTTTTATTAGATTACCTATAATTCGTATAAGGCTAAGGTGATCTGCAATAATAGGAGAAGTAGATTCTGGTATGAGAACTTGTAGTTCAATGTTATGTTTTGATAGCTCGGGTAAAAATTCGATTAATACTTCTCTAGTAACTTCAGAAAAATCGAGTTCTTCTTCTTTTAATGGAAATTCATCAGCATCTAGCTTGGCCATATTAAAGATTTCATCGACCAGATGTTTTAAGTCATTCGATTTCTTATAAAGTATTTCAAGATATTCTTGCTTTTCGACTTCAGAAGTAGCGACATCATCTTTTAAAGCATCAATATATCCAATAATAGAAGTGAGTGGTGTCCGGATATCATGTGAGATATTAGATAAAAGTTGTTTTCTAGCTTCTTGGGATTTCCTTGCTTCAATCTGACCCTTTTCTAATGCAGTCATTAATTCGTTTATTGAAAACACGATATTATTTAATGAACGGTCGTTATTTGTGAATAGCCTCGTTTGTAAATTCCCTTTAAGTGCACGGCTTAATTTAGCGACCATTGATTCGCGACTTTGAATAAATTTTATTCTTGAAAAGAAAAGATATATTGTAATTAAGATGAGAGTAATAAATAAAAATATTTTGATTTTTGGGTCCATGTGTATATTTAAAAGGCCGCAAATGATAAGTTGTAATGAAATAAGGAAGAGGATCTTATCATTTTTCAACCTTTTCACCTACAAACTTATAACCGATTCCCCATACAGTCTGAATAAATTTTGGGTTGGAAGAATCGATTTCTATTTTCTTTCTAAGCTTTCTAATATGCACCATAACGGTATTATCATCTTCTATATAATTATCGTCCCATACATTTCGAAAGAGTTGTGTTTTTGTAAATACTTGCTCGGGGTTTGAAGCGAAGAATTTTAATAGTTCAAGTTCTTTTCCAGTTAAGTTGATTTCTTTTCCGCTCGTATGGACTGTGTATTTTTTAAAATCGATAGTTAGTCCTTTAAATGTTAAAGCTGTTTTCTCTTGTACGTTAGTATTACTTCCAAGAACTAAAAAACGTCGCATAAGAGCTTTTACTCTTGCAACCACTTCGTGAATACTGAAAGGTTTCGTAATATAATCATCAGCACCTATACTTAAGCCCAAAATTTTATCAACTTCGTGATCTTTAGCAGTTAGCATTAATATAGGAATGTTAGTTGTATCTCTAAGTTTTCTGCAGACTTCGATACCATCTACTTTCGGCATCATAAGATCTAATATAACGAGGTTGTAGTTATTTTGGTTAAATAAGTACAACGCTTCTTCGCCATTAATCGCAGTATCTACCATATATAATTCTCGCTCTAAATATCTTTTTAATAAGTCTCGAATTTCTTTATCGTCATCTGCTATAAGAATACGTATATCTTTCATATCGTCACCTGTTTCTAATAGAATGTTATTGATATTGCAATTTGATAAACAAAGGGGAATAGGGAGCGGTAATAAAAAACAAAGCAACTTTCTAATTATATACTATTAATTGTTAAAATAAGGTTGCTAGTTTAGCTGAAAAGAATCAATCGTATGAGTTCGGTAAGATGAGGGAAGCGAGTCCTTTGAAATAGAGAAGTGCCTAAATTGAATAGTATTTAGAAGAATAGATTGGTAAAGAAAAGTAGATGATGGTTACTATTTTAATGAAATCTTTGTATGTCCTTATCTAGAGTTAAAAGAGTGCAAAGGTACTAAATTAAATTTCTTTATAAAAAGGTGTTGACGATTAGAGTATAGAGGTGTAATATAGGACAAGTCGCCGATGCAATAACGCAGAACGCGGCAAACGAAATAAAAAAACTTAGTTGACATTAACTAACGAAGATGTTAACATAAGGAAGTCGCAAATGAGCGACAAAGAAGTTCTTTGAAAACTGAACGAAACAAACAACGTGAACGTCAATTTTTATTTTTAGATGCTAGACAAACTAACTTTATTGGAGAGTTTGATCCTGGCTCAGGATGAACGCTGGCGGCGTGCCTAATACATGCAAGTCGAGCGAATGGATTGAGAGCTTGCTCTCAAGAAGTTAGCGGCGGACGGGTGAGTAACACGTGGGTAACCTGCCCATAAGACTGGGATAACTCCGGGAAACCGGGGCTAATACCGGATAATATTTTGAACTGCATGGTTCGAAATTGAAAGGCGGCTTCGGCTGTCACTTATGGATGGACCCGCGTCGCATTAGCTAGTTGGTGAGGTAACGGCTCACCAAGGCAACGATGCGTAGCCGACCTGAGAGGGTGATCGGCCACACTGGGACTGAGACACGGCCCAGACTCCTACGGGAGGCAGCAGTAGGGAATCTTCCGCAATGGACGAAAGTCTGACGGAGCAACGCCGCGTGAGTGATGAAGGCTTTCGGGTCGTAAAACTCTGTTGTTAGGGAAGAACAAGTGCTAGTTGAATAAGCTGGCACCTTGACGGTACCTAACCAGAAAGCCACGGCTAACTACGTGCCAGCAGCCGCGGTAATACGTAGGTGGCAAGCGTTATCCGGAATTATTGGGCGTAAAGCGCGCGCAGGTGGTTTCTTAAGTCTGATGTGAAAGCCCACGGCTCAACCGTGGAGGGTCATTGGAAACTGGGAGACTTGAGTGCAGAAGAGGAAAGTGGAATTCCATGTGTAGCGGTGAAATGCGTAGAGATATGGAGGAACACCAGTGGCGAAGGCGACTTTCTGGTCTGTAACTGACACTGAGGCGCGAAAGCGTGGGGAGCAAACAGGATTAGATACCCTGGTAGTCCACGCCGTAAACGATGAGTGCTAAGTGTTAGAGGGTTTCCGCCCTTTAGTGCTGAAGTTAACGCATTAAGCACTCCGCCTGGGGAGTACGGCCGCAAGGCTGAAACTCAAAGGAATTGACGGGGGCCCGCACAAGCGGTGGAGCATGTGGTTTAATTCGAAGCAACGCGAAGAACCTTACCAGGTCTTGACATCCTCTGAAAACCCTAGAGATAGGGCTTCTCCTTCGGGAGCAGAGTGACAGGTGGTGCATGGTTGTCGTCAGCTCGTGTCGTGAGATGTTGGGTTAAGTCCCGCAACGAGCGCAACCCTTGATCTTAGTTGCCATCATTAAGTTGGGCACTCTAAGGTGACTGCCGGTGACAAACCGGAGGAAGGTGGGGATGACGTCAAATCATCATGCCCCTTATGACCTGGGCTACACACGTGCTACAATGGACGGTACAAAGAGCTGCAAGACCGCGAGGTGGAGCTAATCTCATAAAACCGTTCTCAGTTCGGATTGTAGGCTGCAACTCGCCTACATGAAGCTGGAATCGCTAGTAATCGCGGATCAGCATGCCGCGGTGAATACGTTCCCGGGCCTTGTACACACCGCCCGTCACACCACGAGAGTTTGTAACACCCGAAGTCGGTGGGGTAACCTTTATGGAGCCAGCCGCCTAAGGTGGGACAGATGATTGGGGTGAAGTCGTAACAAGGTAGCCGTATCGGAAGGTGCGGCTGGATCACCTCCTTTCTATGGAGAATTGATGAACGCAGTTCATCAATAAACGTTGACTTGTTTCGTTTCGTTCAGTTTTGAGAGAACTATCTCTCAAGTTTAAATGTATGTTCTTTGAAAACTAGATAACAGTGTAGCTCATATTTTTTAATTTTAGTTTGGTTAAGTTAGAAAGGGCGCACGGTGGATGCCTTGACACTAGGAGTCGATGAAGGACGGGACTAACGCCGATATGCTTCGGGGAGCTGTAAGTAAGCTTTGATCCGAAGATTTCCGAATGGGGAAACCCACTATACGTAATGGTATGGTATCCTTACCTGAATACATAGGGTATGGAAGACAGACCCAGGGAACTGAAACATCTAAGTACCTGGAGGAAGAGAAAGCAAATGCGATTTCCTGAGTAGCGGCGAGCGAAACGGAATCTAGCCCAAACCAAGAGGCTTGCCTCTTGGGGTTGTAGGACATTCTATACGGAGTTACAAAGGAACGAGGTAGACGAAGCGACCTGGAAAGGTCCGTCGTAGAGGGTAACAACCCCGTAGTCGAAACTTCGTTCTCTCTTGAATGTATCCTGAGTACGGCGGAACACGTGAAATTCCGTCGGAATCTGGGAGGACCATCTCCCAAGGCTAAATACTCCCTAGTGATCGATAGTGAACCAGTACCGTGAGGGAAAGGTGAAAAGCACCCCGGAAGGGGAGTGAAAGAGATCCTGAAACCGTGTGCCTACAAATAGTCAGAGCCCGTTAATGGGTGATGGCGTGCCTTTTGTAGAATGAACCGGCGAGTTACGATCCCGTGCAAGGTTAAGTTGAAGAGACGGAGCCGCAGCGAAAGCGAGTCTGAATAGGGCGTTTAGTACGTGGTCGTAGACCCGAAACCAGGTGATCTACCCATGTCCAGGGTGAAGTTCAGGTAACACTGAATGGAGGCCCGAACCCACGCACGTTGAAAAGTGCGGGGATGAGGTGTGGGTAGCGGAGAAATTCCAATCGAACCTGGAGATAGCTGGTTCTCCCCGAAATAGCTTTAGGGCTAGCCTTAAGTGTAAGAGTCTTGGAGGTAGAGCACTGATTGAACTAGGGGTCCTCATCGGATTACCGAATTCAGTCAAACTCCGAATGCCAATGACTTATCCTTAGGAGTCAGACTGCGAGTGATAAGATCCGTAGTCAAGAGGGAAACAGCCCAGATCGCCAGCTAAGGTCCCAAAGTGTGTATTAAGTGGAAAAGGATGTGGAGTTGCTTAGACAACTAGGATGTTGGCTTAGAAGCAGCCACCATTTAAAGAGTGCGTAATAGCTCACTAGTCGAGTGACTCTGCGCCGAAAATGTACCGGGGCTAAATACACCACCGAAGCTGCGAATTGATACCAATGGTATCAGTGGTAGGGGAGCGTTCTAAGTGCAGTGAAGTCAGACCGGAAGGACTGGTGGAGCGCTTAGAAGTGAGAATGCCGGTATGAGTAGCGAAAGACGGGTGAGAATCCCGTCCACCGAATGCCTAAGGTTTCCTGAGGAAGGCTCGTCCGCTCAGGGTTAGTCAGGACCTAAGCCGAGGCCGACAGGCGTAGGCGATGGACAACAGGTTGATATTCCTGTACCACCTCTTTATCGTTTGAGCAATGGAGGGACGCAGAAGGATAGAAGAAGCGTGCGATTGGTTGTGCACGTCCAAGCAGTTAGGCTGATAAGTAGGCAAATCCGCTTATCGTGAAGGCTGAGCTGTGATGGGGAAGCTCCTTATGGAGCGAAGTCTTTGATTCCCCGCTGCCAAGAAAAGCTTCTAGCGAGATAAAAGGTGCCTGTACCGCAAACCGACACAGGTAGGCGAGGAGAGAATCCTAAGGTGTGCGAGAGAACTCTGGTTAAGGAACTCGGCAAAATGACCCCGTAACTTCGGGAGAAGGGGTGCTTTCTTAACGGAAAGCCGCAGTGAATAGGCCCAAGCGACTGTTTAGCAAAAACACAGGTCTCTGCGAAGCCGTAAGGCGAAGTATAGGGGCTGACACCTGCCCGGTGCTGGAAGGTTAAGGAGAGGGGTTAGCGTAAGCGAAGCTCTGAACTGAAGCCCCAGTAAACGGCGGCCGTAACTATAACGGTCCTAAGGTAGCGAAATTCCTTGTCGGGTAAGTTCCGACCCGCACGAAAGGTGTAACGATTTGGGCACTGTCTCAACCAGAGACTCGGTGAAATTATAGTACCTGTGAAGATGCAGGTTACCCGCGACAGGACGGAAAGACCCCGTGGAGCTTTACTGTAGCCTGATATTGAATTTTGGTACAGTTTGTACAGGATAGGCGGGAGCCATTGAAACCGGAGCGCTAGCTTCGGTGGAGGCGCTGGTGGGATACCGCCCTGACTGTATTGAAATTCTAACCTACGGGTCTTATCGACCCGGGAGACAGTGTCAGGTGGGCAGTTTGACTGGGGCGGTCGCCTCCTAAAGTGTAACGGAGGCGCCCAAAGGTTCCCTCAGAATGGTTGGAAATCATTCGTAGAGTGCAAAGGCATAAGGGAGCTTGACTGCGAGACCTACAAGTCGAGCAGGGACGAAAGTCGGGCTTAGTGATCCGGTGGTTCCGCATGGAAGGGCCATCGCTCAACGGATAAAAGCTACCCCGGGGATAACAGGCTTATCTCCCCCAAGAGTCCACATCGACGGGGAGGTTTGGCACCTCGATGTCGGCTCATCGCATCCTGGGGCTGTAGTCGGTCCCAAGGGTTGGGCTGTTCGCCCATTAAAGCGGTACGCGAGCTGGGTTCAGAACGTCGTGAGACAGTTCGGTCCCTATCCGTCGTGGGCGTAGGAAATTTGAGAGGAGCTGTCCTTAGTACGAGAGGACCGGGATGGACGCACCGCTGGTGTACCAGTTGTTCTGCCAAGGGCATAGCTGGGTAGCTATGTGCGGAAGGGATAAGTGCTGAAAGCATCTAAGCATGAAGCCCCCCTCAAGATGAGATTTCCCATAGCGTAAGCTAGTAAGATCCCTGAAAGATGATCAGGTTGATAGGTTCGAGGTGGAAGCATGGTGACATGTGGAG